>CALABN010000052.1 GCA_937885735.1 uncultured Bacteroidota bacterium
CCAACGTCGCCACGCAATACGCTTCCGTACCAAATACTGCAATTGTCGCCAATGGTCACGTGTCCCACAATAGTTGCGTTTTCAGCAATGAAGCAGTTGTTGCCGATTTTGGGCAAGTAACCGTCAAATTCAATGATTGTCGCCATAATAAAAAATAATGTTCCTATGTATGATGAAATGTGTTGTCGCGCATTTGAATCATACAGGAAATGTGGGAATACGGCAAATGTGTGTGCTTTATGAAATAGCGATGAAGTCGATTGGGCAGGTAATCAAGTCTGTAAATTCCTCGCCTGTTTCAAGCATATCTTCGTCATCCTTCTTGTATTGCCATTCTATTTTTACGTTCAGACCGTTTTTGTAGATGTCGTCAACAAGAAGGATTATGTCCAAAATGTATTTTGCCGATGATGAATTGAAATAGTCATAGCAAAACTTGAATACTAATGGTGTCTGCGCGCTTTTTGCCTTTAAGTCGGCGTTGATGCTTTTTTTCAGAGTGATTAGCCAATCAATTAATTGACCATAAAATGCTACAACATCTTCAGGACGAGAGCATCCTGTTATTTCATAAATGTTATTGTCAAAATCTAAAGTGACAGCAGGTGATGTTGTTGTCTCTTTAATATGAATGGCTTTCATCTTTCTATAGTTATTTAGTGTCTGCGATAGTGATTGTTATTGTAATAAACGAGCATTTGTCATCAATGCTTGTGGTTTTGTACTTCATGGGAAGTCTCGAACTGCGCAAAATCTTCAGCAGGCCCAATCCTGCACCACCTTTTTCGGAAATGTGCGCTTTGTGAATCGTTTCGTTGTATACGCTTTTTATTTCTGGGAATGACAATTCGTTAAGTTTGTCAATCCTGTCAGTGAAAGGCTTCAGTTCTGCATTGGCAATTTTGTTGCCGACTGATAAGATGAAGGTTGATTCATCTTGTGACAAATCAATCTTGATTTCAGGACTTTGGTCTGGCGGAGTGTAGTTGTGCCTGTAAGCATTTTCCAGGCACTCGACCATTATTGAGAATAACCTTATCTTGCAAACTTGACTGTTTGTTTCAGGCATTCTTTGGTTAAACAGCGTTAATATATCTTCGATTTTGTCGAAGGTGATTTCGCCATTGTAAATCAACAATTCTTTTATTTGGCTCATTGTTTAGTAAATTTCTTTGGTATGGTGTAAAGTTATATTATTTTATATTACAACCAAGGAAATATTTTTTAATTATATGTGCCTCTTTTCAACATTGTGATTTCTTGGTCGGTAAGGAAACGCCATTTGCCTCGTGGCAGGCCTTTCTTTGTCAGCCCTGCATAATACACGCGGTCAAGTTTCTTTACTTTGTATTTCAAAGCTTCGAACATTCTGCGGATAATGCGGTTCCTGCCAGAGTGAATCATTACACCAACTTCGCATAAGTCGTCAGGATTGCAGTATTCTATGTCGTCGGCTTTGGCTGGTCCGTCTTCCAACTCTATGCCTGTCAGCATTTTTTCAATGTCTTCGTTCGATATTTTGCGGTCAAGCGTTACTTGGTATATTTTCTGCTTGTTATATTTAGGGTGGCACAGGTGTTCGGCTAGGTCTCCATCGTTGGTAAGCAGTAGCAGACCTGTTGTGGCACGGTCAAGACGGCCAACAGGGTACACTCTGTTTTTGCCAGCATCCCCGATGAGGTCCATTACGGTTTTTTCGGCGTGTGGGTCGTCGGTTGTAGTCACGTAGTCTTTTGGCTTGTTAAGCAATATGTAGGTCTTTTTTTCAGGCATCAATGGAGCGTTGTTGAATTTTACAACGTCGCCATAGTGGACTTTTGTCGATAGTTCGGTGACAATCTTTCCATTAATGGTTATCACACCTGCGGTAATGTATTGCTCTGCATCGCGACGGCTACAAACACCCGCGTTTGCAATGTAGCGGTTTAGACGGATGCCTTCATCTTCGGTGAATGTTGTATTGGTATTCTTGCTTGATTTCCTGAAACTTGGTTTCTTGGTTCGGGCGTATTGGTATTCTTCATCGTCAAAGTTTGATGTACGGTTGCCTTGATTGCGGTTGCCGTTTTTGAACTTTGGCTTGAATTCGTCGTCTCTGTCGTTGAAACGGTTCGGCTTGCTGAATTTACGGCGAGGGGAGTCGAACGATTTGCCTCGGGTTTCGCCAAATTTGTTGTTTCTGCGAGGACGATCTTCGTCATTGTTGTTGTAATCACTTGATTTTTCGAATCTTGTTCTCTGTCCTCTCGACTGTGATTTTGATTCATTGAATCGCTTTGATTCAGATGAATTCGGACGAGAATGACCTCTTTGGGCACCTCTACCGTTTTTGTTTTCTGAAGTGAATCGCATATATAATAATTAATGGACTGCAAAATTATTAAAAAATGTCTTTTGTCCATTGAATTATAGTCGGTTCTATATATTTGCGCCAAAATTTTTGACAATGGGTATCTTTGACATTATCATTATCGCCATTGCGCTCGCAATGGATTGTTTTGCTGTTTCGGTCACATCTGGTTTGATATTAGGCAAGCCAAAATTCCGTGACGTGCTGGTTATGGCATTGTTCTTTGGAGGTTTTCAAGGTTTGATGCCAGTCGCAGGTTGGCTGGTAGGCAGTGGCTGTGCATCCATTATTGAAAGTTTTGACCATTGGGTCGCTTTCGGACTGTTGGCCATAATCGGTGGTAATATGATACGGGAATCGTTGACGGGAGAGGAGGATAGTGCATTTGACCCTACAAATATCAAGACACTGTTAGGACTTGCGGTTGCCACAAGCATTGATGCGCTTATTGTAGGCGTCGACTTGGGATTGATGCGAAATACATTGTTGGTTCCGTCGTTGATAATCGCCTCGGTGTCGTTCCTGCTGACAATAGTCGGAGTTTACTTGGGTGTTTGTTTTAAGCGTATATGCAAGTTCAATTTTGGTCTTGTCGGAGGCATAGTGCTGATAGGAATAGGCATAAAAATACTAATCGAGCATTTGTTTTGCTGATTTTGGTGTTTTGCATCGATATTCCAAATTCTTTGGAATCTATTGTTTAGGTCCCAATTCTTCTAGCAAAATGTTGTTGAAAGACACGCTGTCACGGCTATGATATTTCTTTATAGTGGCAATGATTCTGTTGTCGTCTTTAAGCCAAGTGACTAAATTTGACTGGTTGAACAACTCTTTGTCTGCTATTGAGGCAAACTTGCATATTGTCACATACGAATTGGTGAAGTTCCCAGGTCTATTCTTCGGGTCGAATGGAACTTGAAGAATGTATTCTCGGGCAGTAGTAAATTCCTTTTTGTTGTAATAGGCTATTGCCATATTGTACAGAGCGTTTGGGTTTCTTGGTGAAATGTCAAGTACGTCCTGAAAAACTTTTATGGACTCGTCATATTGTTTCAGGTTGCACATTGAAGTGCCTTTGGCACAAATGGTTAGAATGTGGTATGGATGGCAGGCGAGGCCTTTGTCAAATTCAGTTATGGCTGTCTTGTCATTGCCTTTCATAGAATAGGCAATGCCTCTGAAATATGCCAATGGTACAGAATAATTGTTGATTGTATATTCTTGTTCGTCAAGATTTTTAGTGAGAGATAATACTCTGTCCCATTTTCCATCATAGTGAGCCAAAATTATTTTTCTGCCGTTTGCTTCGCCTTCGTAAAACGAGTGGCTTTCCTTAATTCCAAGAATACATATAACGGTGCAAATGCATAAAATGACTACTGTGGTTTTTGACAGTTTCTTGTTTGGAAGTTTATTCTGCTTCTTTTCTGCGATGGCGGTTTGGGCATCCTGTATTTTGATATAATCAGCCAAAATTATTGCAGCAAGGGTAAGAAAGAATACATTGTGTTCTATCCGTTCGTGCGGATAGTCAATTGCCGAAATCAGAATCCAGCCGATAAGGGCTGAAGTGGCTATTATATTAAATGTCACTGTGCGTTTGTCGTCAGTACGTTTAATGTTGAGAAAGCCAGTATGTATGATGCCGATAAAAAACAAAAGGTATCCAAGCAAACCTATGATTCCGACTTCAGATGCAATCCACAAAAAGTCATTGTGAGGGCGTTGGAAAGTAAGCGAACCATCTCGCAGTTCCTGATTGAATTCATCCAGTCCGTATTTGGGAATGGCAATCTGCCACTGACCTGGACCCATGCCTATCAATGGATGTTCCTTTATCATGTCAATGGTTTTGTCCCAAATAAGTGTTCTCATTGCCACAGATGATTCTCCGTGTTGATTGTCTTTGTATCCGTATTTCTCGGGATTTATGGTGAGGTATATGCGTTCTTTTATTGTTTGCTCAATTTTCGTTTCAGTAGTGGTGATTAATAGAGTTGCAATCACAATAATGATGATTGGAGCGCAAATTAGAGACAACTTGACCCTTTGGGAAATTGGTGTGCCTGTTTTTTGAGGTTTTATTTTTATAATATATATGTAAAATATAACGGCGGCTGAAATAATGGTTAAGAATAGGGCGGCAAAAACAGTGCGTGAAAGCAATATGGCAATGAAACATATAGTGGCAATAGTCACGATAATTGCCAATGGCCGCCAGAATAATGTGTCAAAACGGTTTTTGTCAAAAGCAAGGATGCCATAAACGGAAAATGGCAGAGATAAAAAGAGGATTGATCCAAACAAGTTCTTGTTGGAACAAGTTGAATAAACCTCATTCATTATGGTGTTGAGGTAGTATGATTGCTGCGAAGTCGCAGATAAGAACTTTGAAAAATCGGCTTTTGTGAGTTGTATTACACCAATTGCAATAAAAATTCCACTTGAAACCAATACTGACTTTATTAAAATATGTCTGCCTTCATAGCGCGATTTCAGCAATTGGTAAAGCAAAAAGAAAAACACGCAAAATGAGAATTCCTTTGACAAGTGGAACAATGCCTCGTGTCCATTGATTACATTGAACAACGATATTATGTGCATTGCCATATAAGCCAGCAATCCGCTCAAAACTATTTTTTCCTGCTTGAAGAAGTTGAATCTGATACCTTTCTTATAGAGAATGAACATTGTTAGCATCAAAACCGCAATAAATGCAGACAGGTATAGTTGCCTCGACAGTAATGAAACGTCTAGCAACGTTTCGTCAGCCCAAATCAGTGGTAATCCTATAAAGAATCCCAATACTAAAATCCATGGGAAATATGCGATTGTATTGTTTGCCTTTTTTTGCGTGAGATTTTTCTTCATTTTGTTTTTTTTGCAAATGTAATCTCATTTCTAAATCGAAAGATGTGTTTTCCCTTTTAAAAAAATGATTTCATAGAAACTTTTTTACATAATGCTGCGTAAAAAATTAACAAAAGTTAGATGATTTTTGATGTTTTGAATAAAAAATGCAATATACATGCAGAGGATAATGAATTTTATGTATCTTTAGAGCCAGTTTCTAGTAAGGATTGATAAAACTTGGAGAGTATGAAACGTTTTTTGTTATTAATTATTGCAATCGTTAGCGTTGGCACAGTTAACGCACAAGACGCTAAATACAAGGCTATGTTTATGACCAACTTTACCAAGTTGATTGAGTGGCCTGCCGGTGATTTGAATGGCGATTTCGTCATTTGTGTTGTCAATCAAAACGAGGTCCTAAATCAGTTGAAGACGTTTACAACCAACAAGTCTGTAGGAACGCATCCTATTTCAGTAATAGGGGTTAAAACTGTTGAGGAAGTTTCAAAGTGCAACATTGTGTATTTGTCTTTTTCTGAAAGCAAGGCGGAAAAAATCGAAGCACTTTTAGGCAAATTGAATGGAGCTTCTACATTGGTGTTGACTGATAGACCTGGAGCACTGAAAAATGGATCTTGTATCAATTTCCTTCTAGTAGATGACAAATTGCGATTTGAAATCAATGAGCCAGCTATAAATGAACGGAAATTGCAAATCAGTGCGCAATTGAAACAACAAGCACAGCCAAGCAATTAGGGTATGATAAAAAATAAATGAAACGGGTTCGTATATTCGAATCCGTTTTTTTGTTTTTAATTGTTGTGAATTTAGTGTGATAAAATGGTTAGTACATTAAAATAAAATTCTATTTTTGAAGGAGAACAAAATTTTCATAAAGTATGAATGCTCGTCTTACAATTTCTAATAAACTTTTGATAGGCTTTGGCTCCTTGTTGTTGGTGGTAATAGCCAATGGATTAGTTACATATTCTACTTCAAATGCCAACAAGAAGCTGAATGAGGATATCTTGAATGTATATAACCCGTCTTTGTCTGGATTGCAGGAATGTAATTCTATGGTGACAAACTCTCAAATGTTGATTAAAAACTGGGTGTGGATTGATCAGCAAATAGGAACTCCTGACAAGAAAAAATTGGAGATGATGCACGATACTCAGTTTCCTAAATTGCAAGCAGAATTACAGGAAATGTCAAATCATTGGGATCCTAAAGAACGTGAAATGCTCGTGACTATATTGAAGGGTATTAATGACACTCTTTTCCCAGCACATCAGCAAATAATGGGTAGTTTGCGATCTATGTCGGATTATAATGACGAAATCACTTTGTTGACTGCAAAATTTCAAGTTGAAGATGGTGGTGAAGTTATAGAAGAGACATATAAAATATTGTCCGAAATTGAAGCGCTGACCGAAATCATTTCTAAGAAAACCGAGGATGCCAATATCAAAATGGCGTCATCATTTGAATGGTTCCAAAATTTCGTTATCATATCCGTTATTATTATTGTAATCATAGTGCTTATAGTAAGTACGTTGACGACAAGAAGCATTGTTGTCCCTGTTTACAAGTTGAAGGAATTCCTGTTGACAATGACAAAGGGTATCCTCCCAAAGGATAAGCTTGAGACAAAGAATGATGAAATTGGTGATATGGGTGATGCGTTGAGCGGATTTATCGAATCTTTGCGCAAGACTTCAGAGTTCGCTGTTGAGATTGGTCAAGGCAATTATGATTCTGAATACGAGGCGTTGGGCGAAGATGATATGCTCGGCAATGCCTTGCTTGAAATGCGCAAGAACCTGCGCGAGTCGGACGTGGCAAACAAGAAACGTCAAAACGAGGACGAGATAAGGAACTGGACAACGAAGGGTCTTGCAGATTTTGGTGACATTCTGCGTCACAATTCCGAAAATATGGAAATGTTGTCAAGCAACGTAATGCGCCACTTGATAGATTATCTTGGAGTAAATCAAGGTGCAATATATATATTGAATGAACAGGAGAAGGGCAATGAGTTCTTTGAGATGAAGAGCGCTGTTGCCTACAATCGTGAAAAGTACCTGAAAGTCAACTTCGGTTTGACTGAAGGCTTGGTTGGCCGTTGTGCATTTGAAAAACTTCCTGTTTATCTGAAAGAGATTCCAGAAGAATATATTCGCCTTACTTCTGGTTTGGGTGGTGCTGAACCAAATTATCTGTTGCTCGTGCCACTTGTAATAAACGAGAATGTTCTTGGTGTTATTGAGTTGGCATCGTTCAACGAAATTCCACAATATCAAATTGAATTCTTGCAGACTTTGGGCGAAAACATTGCGTCAACTATATCAAGTGTCCGCATTAATGAACAGACTAGCGCATTGCTTTCAGAATCGAAGACTCGAAGCGAGGAACTCTCATCGCAGGAAGAGGAGTTGCGCCAGAATATGGAGGAGATGCAGGCAACACAAGAAGAATCGGCTCGTCGTGAGGCTGAAATGCGTTTGGCTATGGACGCTATCAACAATACTCTAGGAACAATCGACATTGATATGTCAGGAACAATTATGTCTGTCAATGACAAGATGCTCGAGTTGTCACGTGTCAATATGAATGAGTTTGTAGGAATGCAATTCTCTGACTTGTATGCTACTACACCTGAAGATAAGGACCGATTCGAAGATGCTTGGCAACGCGTGATAAGTGGCGAAAATGTTGTTTACGAAGTTGAAACAAAATTCCAGGGATTGACTATGAGTTTCTCTCATACACTGACACCGTATATCAATCCAATGGGTGTTATGGAACGTGTTTATGACCTTGTTGTAAATATTACAGGACAAAAGGAAGTAATGGCAAAAATTGCGGAAATGGCAGCCTCTTATAATGGCTGATAGTTATGCTTCGTTTCCTTTCGTATAATTTTGACATACCTTGCTGGTTTAAGAAATATTTAGGTATAGAGTGCCCGTGGTGCGGTTCGCAACGGGCACTTCGCCTTTTATTACAGGGCGAATTTTGGGAAAGCATCAAGATGTTCCCTGCCTTGATACCTTTAATTCTGCTATTTACATTTCTGGCATTGCATCTTATCTTCAAATTTAAGCGTGGAACCAAAATTTTGGTGTCACTTTTTATTTTGTGTGTCGTCCTTATAGTAGTTAATTATTTATTGAAAACCTTTTAAAGAACATTATTATGGACACACAAAATGAATTGCTGAAACAAACTGTTTTGCCAAATTCTTCTGGAATCTTGGTTATGGGAATTATGAGCATTGTCTGCATTTGTTGCGGACCAGCGATGCTGGTTGGTTTTGTCTTGGGTATTTTGGCAGTTGTTATGGGTGGCAAGGCCAAAAAGGAATATGAAGCCAATCCTGAAAAATACACGTTGCCTTCATTTAAGAATGCTAAGGCAGGCCGAATATGCGGTATCATAGGCATTTGCCTAAGTAGCGCTTGGGTGTTGGTTATAATAATATTCTATGTGTTCGTGGGTTGCGCAATTACGGCAGGCATCTTGCAAGAGACAGGTTTAGTGAATTTTTTGCAAAGTCTGTAATATAATTTGCCAAATAGCGGACAGTCGCAAAACAGATAAATTAGGGTTGGAATTGATTTCATTCCAACCCTAATTTTTTTGTTCCGTCATATTCGATTTTTGTACGTGTGCCACACGCTTTTTGCTTACATTTGTAATTGTACATTGTTTGTCTAACTAAAATACAAACCTATGGTTTACACATTTAAGTTTATTTCCAACGAAGAACCTGATTTTGAACTCGATGTCAAGATTATGGGCAGTCAGACATTTGCCGATTTGCATAATATCATTCAGACGACATTGAATTTTGACAAGATGCTGTTGGCATCATTCTTTGTGTCAAATGCCAATTGGGAGAAACTCAAGGAGATAACCTTGATGGATATGGGCGAAGGCGGAGTGTTGATGGAGAATGCCAAAATAGCCGATTCCTACAACAAGAAAGGTCAACGAGTAATGTATGTGTTTGACTATTTTGCTGAACGTCTGCTGTTTGGCAGTGTGGTTGAGATTGTCGACGGCGATGTTGCTGATTCGCCGTGCGTGACTAAACTCGACGGTCACATACCACCGCAACTTGCGCCAGGAAACGATGTGTTTGAAGATGATGAATTGTTTAGTGGGGAGGAGATGACGTCTGATGATTTCGACCCTGATGAACTTTCCGATGATATGGAAGGGTTTGAGGAATATTAAGGTGAGTTCTAACAATTCGCCTTTGGGAAAATAAATATCAAAATGGGCTATATGAACTATTCGGCGATTTTTGTTTTTTGTCGATATCTTTATATGAAACCCGCCTTAAAAAATTCCGATAAATGCCACAGCCTAAGAAACTCATAATACTAACGGGCCCTACGGGCATTGGCAAGACCGATTTGAGCATTGAATTGGCGCAGGTATTGAAAACT
>CALABN010000053.1 GCA_937885735.1 uncultured Bacteroidota bacterium
GACCGAAGTTACCAAGGAACATACATACTGCGTTGATGCCATTCTCCTTAGCCCAGTCAAGAGCCTTGTAAGTGTCAACGTCGTTCTCGATTACTACTGGACAGTCATATACCTCTGGGAGGCCTGCCTTCTTTACCTCTGCCATAAGAGCAGCAAGACGGCTCTTTGTGAGTGCGATTGGGAAGCAGTCGCGGCTAACACCCACGATACCTAACTTCACAACTGGTTGATTTATCATATTTCTACAAATTAAAATTGTTTATAAAAATGCTTTGAGCAAATATAAAGACTTTTTCATAGGTTTTGCATTTGGGGTGAATAAAAAACGCATTCACATAGAAGTTATGAAACGGCATAACCAACTAAAACACATAATGCCGTGTCACAATACTTTACATTTGGCAGGCATTGATCCAATATACACAAAGCGGGCTTCACACAAATATGTGAAGCCCGCTTTTATTGCATTGAAATGGATTGTCTATTGTAGCAGAGCCTGTTCAATTGCTTCATGCGAAGCAACCTCGTCAAAATACCCCATATCTGTCCACTTGTCTTGGTATCGTGTTATTTGGATGTAGTAGCACTCCCGACTATTATCATACTCCACCCATATCTGGTATTTTTCATCATCCTTCAAGAAATCACTTTCATCACCATTAAATTTGACGAACTCATAAACTTCCTTGTCTATAGAACCCGAGCTATTCTTTTCATACGCATTCATCACTATTTTTCCAGACTCGGAATCCCGAACAAATTCGTAACCTGTATTGCCAGTGCAGAAGAACCTGTTGAGCAACGATGTTGAAGTGTGGTTTTCACAAGGAATCTGTATTTTCTTGAGATAAACAGAAACCGAATATTGTCCTACATTATTAAACGAGTATTTCAAATCATTCCCATCTATTGACACATTGACAGGATTGTAGGTTTCATATGAATCAATCTGATAATCGGCCCCTAAATATTCTGACAGATCTAACGAATAGTTCACATTGCTCATTCCATTTCGGATAGGCAATGAAGCTATGTTTTTATTGTCTTTGTAAATATAAAAGACCGTGCTTATTGTATCAATATACACACTGTATTCAATATTTTTTGACTCCACCATTTCAAATGAAATCGACTTGTAGTCTTTTTCAAATGAATACAGGTACAGGTTCCAAATATTCGAATATTCTGAAGCAATATAATAACCAGAATACTCATCAGGTATCTGATATGTAACCACATCGCCTATATTAACATCGGCAATCACCTTTGTATCAAGTAGTGGTGCATCATCAATAGCTTGTTTAAATTGATATAAATAGAAGACAACAGAGGTTGCCTTTTTTCTAACCTCGACAAAGACATAATAATCTGTCTTGCCAATAGTAACATTGAGCGTGGTACCGTCAACACTAATCTCCCCGCCTGTAATGTCTGAAATTTCGTATTCATCATCAAGCGAGAATGTCACTTTTTTGTTTTCTCCCGGATCTCCATATACTGTGTCAGACGAGATACTGATACCTTCGACATTGCCAATAGGAACTATAATCACTTTGTTTCCTTTTTGAACCGTAGGTTCTACCGAAGGCTGTGAAGGGACCGTATCATCAGGCATGATATCGCAATAAAACGTATAAACATCTGATGCCTCACTCGTACCAATCACTTTTCCATTAAAGTTTTTTGCCACTGCCACTGCATACCACCAATACTGTGTGCCCGACCTCATATCAGTGACATCACTTGGCGTAACATAAAAATGTTGATTGTCTGTACTAATGTAATACACATAATCTATAATCAGGTCGTCTTCAACTGTAGACCCAACAACAGACAAACTCATACTATTGCCAATACAATGATATTCATTTTGAACACCATAGATTTGAGGCTTTGTCGGAATTTGCGAAGGCATTTCTTCTTCGTCGCAGGAAAGCAACAATGAACTAATCACCAATGCCAATAACAATTTATATATTTTCATAATCACCTCCTTTGTTTTTTTAACTCTTGCTCTCTAGCGCCAAAATCAAATCCCATATGTAACATGACACCACGAATGTTTTTAGTAAATGAATAATCCTTATAACGGCCATCAACATCAACTTGTGGATTTTGATTTTCGTACGATGCAGAAATATTGAAATTGCCAAATCTCACTCCTATTGATGGTGAAATATACATTATATCAGCTTTTGAAACAGAAACAGTTTCATTATCAGAATGCATTAACTTAATTCTGCCACCAACCCTTGTTTCTATAAACGGTGAAACTGGCGCTTTGAAAATATCATAACGAATTGAAAGTACAGGAATAAAGCATGCTGCTGAAACCTCAAAATCCTGTTGAAGCCTCGAATCAGTCCATGCGTCATAATTGTATCTTACAAAATGTGTATGTTCAAAGACAATACCTCCACCAATAAAAAGCTGAGGTATAATTTGCTGACCTCTGACAACTGAAACATTCCAGACCAAAGGCTCATATTCATCATTTAGGCAAGCCATCACACCACCATCAACAATCATTCTAGCCTGTTTGGCTGCCAAGACTGGTCTGGTGTTTTTATAAAGGCTCTTGAATTCCCGCTTGTCTGCCAGACTTTTCCAACGAGAACCAAAATCCCATCCAAGACGGAATCCATAGTTGTTGAACTTCGACTCGGAAAGCAGCAAATCATATTTCTGGTAATCGAAAAACAAAGCAAAATTGAAACGTGATATTCGGCAACCAATTGAAGGAGAGAAATAAAATCCTTCCACGGGAACATCAAGCGAGAAAAAACCGTTATCACTACGTATAGTTCCCCATGTATATCCAATCCGGCAATCGACAAATGGTGACACCTTATTCTTCAATGCATCATATCGCACATCAAAAAACATTGTAGTACTCCACGTTTGATCCGTGTCGTCTGTGCCAGCAAAATTGTACATTCCTCCTGTACCGACAAACAACTGAGGAATAATCTGGACTCCATGTGTACTTGATATGGAAGTTCCGAAATCAAAATCACCATTTGATGCTCCGAAATCGACGAATGCCCGATAACCACGTCGTGGATAATCGTTTTTGTACAATGCAAGCGTATCGGACGACACTTTCGTTCTGCCCACGACTAAAGAGCTTTGCGAAAGCACGCAACACGCTAACACCAAGAGTGTTCTTATTTTCATTTTATGTATTGTTTGTTGCTAAAAAACAGTTGCTAAAAAACAGTTGCTAAAGTAATAAAATTTGCAAACAGAATTGGATTTCAGAATAACAATCGCATACAATTTCATTTTTTCTGCATCTTCATCCACCGCTCGCGGGTGAGCAGATTGAAATGCATTGTACGCCGCTCGTCGAGCATTGGCGTTGCACAATCCGTTTTTGTAAACTGATACTCAAAACCGCATTTCTCCTGCGCACGCTTCGACTTATGGTTGCCGTCGTAATATCCGCACCAAATGGCAGTAAGCTTCAGTTGTTCAAAGCCATAGCGGAACAAGCAACGCGACGCTTCGGGCGCATAGCCGTTGCCCCAATGCGGGACGCCGACCCAAAAGCCCAACTCCGCCTCGGTATCGCCTATCGGCGCAAAGCCATCGCCCTTGAACATCAGACCAATGCTGCCAATAGGCTCGCTGGTCGATTTCAGCACTATTGCGTAAGTTTCAGGCTTTGACAAAACCGTGCGGATTATCTCACGGCTGTCGTCAACGCTTTTGTGAGGTGGCCAACCCGCTATTGGTCCCACTTGCGGGTCCTTGGCATACAAATACAGTTTCTCGGCGTCCGACTCAAGCCACGGGCGCAACAAAAGACGTTCCGATTCGTGAATCATTTTATTATGTATTGTTTTGCGTGCAATTTGAATAGAATTTCTATTTTTAGCAAATATTTCAATGGCAGAGGAAGCAACACATTTCAATGCCGATAGCAAAATATAAATCAATAATAATATGGAACTTACAGGAAAATTGGAAGAAGTCCGTCAAGCCATTCAGCGCACGGCGACTTTCACAGTCAGGGAATTTGTATTGGAAGTTGAGAACCAACGCAATCCTCAATGGAACGACCACATCTTGTTTCAGGTATCGAACAACAATGTGGCTTTGCTCGATAACTTCAGCATAGGACAGACAATAAAAGTCACTTTTGACATTCAAGGACGTCGCTGGACAGGCAACGACGGAACCGTACGCGTGTTCAACACTCTGTCGGCTTGGCGAATAGAAGCACAAGACGCACAGGCATCGGCTCCTCAACAACCTGCATCGGCACCAGCACAGACATCAGCGCCAACCGCCACATCGGCACCTGCGAGCAACGCCCCTGCAGGCCAGTCTGACATTGCCCCTGTTGACGACCTTCCATTCTAACGTCTATCGGGAAACATCAAAATAAAGGCTGTTCTAAATGAATGGCCTTTTTTATAAATAAAGGTATATTTGCGACAAATTTCGAGAAATGGGAAACACGCTAAAAGACCGAATCATCAACCGCGAATCTGGCTTGCTTTTCTACGGTCTGACACCGCCAAAAATGTCAACCGCCGACGAACGCATAAGCGAAATAGCGTCAAAGCAAATGAGCCGTGTCAGCAACCTGAATGTTGACGCTCTTATTTTATATGATTTGCAGGACGAGTCGGCACGCAACAGCAATCCGCGCCCCTTCCCGTTCTCGCCAACCCTGCAACCCGACATCTACAGCCAGAAATACCTGAAGGACCTTGCCACGCCGAAAATCATATATAAGAGCGTTGGCAAATACTCTCCCGACGAGTTTGCGAACTGGATAGCCAACGCCGACAACGAACTGTCGGTTTTTGTAGGCTCGCCTTCAAAGAACGCAAGCACTTCGCTATCGCTTCACGATGCATACAGAATTAAGGGCGAGCGGAATCCGTCAATGGTGCTTGGTGGCGTCACCATTCCCGAACGTCACCGCACAAAAGGCGACGAGCATTTGAGGCTGTTCTGCAAGATTGACAGCGGATGCAGGTTCTTTGTGTCGCAATGCGTGTACAACATCAACACCACATTGGATTTTCTGTCGGACTACTACTATACGGCACAGGAACAGCAACGCGAAATGGTGCCCGTGATATTCACGCTGACGCCTTGTGGTTCAGTCAAGTCGCTCGAGTTTCTGGGTTGGCTGGGCATCGACGTTCCTCACTGGC
>CALABN010000054.1 GCA_937885735.1 uncultured Bacteroidota bacterium
TTTATATATACTCATCCGAAGGTGAAGGACGTTCAGGTAATTGGTGTCCCCGACGAGAAGTACGGCGAGGAAGCAATGGCCTGCATCATCCTGAAGGAAGGCGAGGACATTTCAGAGCCCGATATGCGTGCGTTCATTGTTGGACGCCTTGCACGTCACAAGGTGCCCCGCTACATTGAGTTTGTAAAATCGTTCCCAATGAACGCCGCAGGCAAGATTCTCAAGTACAAGATGCGTGAGGAGGCTATTGAAAAGTTGGGTTTGAAAAAAAGTTGATGACACTTTCGTAGGTTTATTTATTTTTATGAAAAGTCTATAATAATGTTGATACTTACGACACCTATCACAAGAGCAACCTTGTCCGAATATGCGGCAAACACTTTTGGCGATATGATTAAATGTGTTGCTGATACCAATCAAAACCTACTTGCCATAGACGCTGAATTGCACGCCGATTTAGAGCGTATGTTGTTGGAAAACGGTTCATTACAAGAAGACCTTTGGGGATTTAATCTTTATCCTGATGAACACGATGATGATTTCATTGAATACGACTCGCTTATCAATATACGAGCTTGGCAAGGTAATCCTACTCGTGACGTTGTGGATGAAGGCGTACGTACTAAAATAGCATCTATTGTAAATAGATACATTATTGATTGATGCAACATCAAGCACTTGACAACGGGCGTTGGGCAGAAATGTCATTGCCGCAGCAAATGGCTAACATTGGCAGCGAAACTTCGCGTGTCTATAAAGCCCTTGTGGCTGGCAAAGAAGAAAGGGCGGAAAAAGCATTTGAGCGTTTCCAGGAACTTATCGACTTGACTATCAAATATGGTAGATGCAACAGCACTCCTTCAATGCGTTCCGCTTTGCTTGAGGAACTTTGCCGTCTTCGCGAATTGTACTGTCTTGCTTTTAATCAAAAAATGCTTAAGAATCTCTTGGATTTCAATCGCTATTTTGACCATTTTGCTTTCGTGAAAGAGTAATGATTTAGCGAGTCAGGATGCGACAAGATAGTTTGAAGAAAAAACCTTAATGGCTAAAATGTCTTCAAAACAATTGTCAGTAAAATCTCAAATAGAGATACATAAGGTGTGTTTTATAAAATCCCCGATTAAGAAAATTTTTCAAATATGAATTGACCTTTAATCTTTTGCGTGCTTTTGAATTTTTGCCGTCATCTTGTTGACTTTCACTCAGTCACAGTGCGGGCACTGCTCCTTCGTTCAAATCATCAATCTGCCTGACAAAATCTTCAAAATCACCACATAGCAATTTATAGAACCCACCATAAAAAGAAAAAACGTTGTTTTTTAACAAATCGTCTTTTCATATTTTGTAATTTTGCACCCCAAAATTGCACATACATAGTTTACTATGTATAAAAGACATTGCTTTTAGGATTATTATGGTATATCTGAACGGCAAATGTCTGACTATTAGTTTTTAAAAAATGAATAAATAATCTATATAAAAATGTCAAAGAATTTAGTAACCATTGACGGCAACGAGGCTGCATCTCATATCGCGTATGAGTTCACAGAAATAGCCGCCATTTATCCTATCACGCCGTCGTCGCCTATGGCCGAACACACTGACGCATGGTCGGCAAAAGGCAGAAAAAATATTTTTGGCCAGCAAGTTACCTTGATTGAGATGCAATCAGAGGCAGGTGCCATTGGCGCAGTTCACGGCGCAGCACAGACAGGCTCGCTCGCTACAAGTTTCACATCGAGCCAGGGCCTGATGCTTATGATTCCGGTCCTTCACCGTATTGCAGGCGAACGTCTACCTGTAGTTCTGCACGTTGCAGCACGTACAGTGGGCACCCACGCAATGAGCATCTTCGGCGACCATTCCGATGTTATGGGCTGCCGCAACACAGGTTTTGCAATGCTTTGCTCAGGTAGCGTGCAGGAAGTTGTCGATATGGCAGGAGTCGCTCATTTGGCTGCAATCAAGGGGCAGACACCATTTATGCACTTCTTCGACGGGTTCCGCACATCGCACGAGATAAACACCGTTGAAATGATTGACACGCAGAGACTTGCCGCAATGCTCGACAAGGATGCGCTAGCCGCCTTCCGTGCTCACGCACTCAATCCGGAGCATCCGCTTATGCGTGGCACTGTCCAGAACCCTGACGTCTTCTTCCAGGTCCGTGAGGCCTGCAACACATACTACGACGCTCTTCCAGAGATTGTTGAGAACTATCTTGGACAGATAAGCGCACTTACAGGCCGCGAATATCACCTATTCAACTACTACGGTGCCAAAGACGCCACCGATATTGTAATAGCAATGGGTAGCGTATCGGGCGCAATAAAGGAAGCCGTTGACGAACTGAACGCAAAAGGCGGAAAGACAGGCCTTGTACAAGTGCACCTGTATCGTCCGTTCAGCGCAGAGCATCTGCTTAAGGCACTGCCAGCCACGACAAAGCGCATCGCCGTACTCGACCGCTGCAAGGAACCAGGCAGCGCAGGCGAGCCATTGTTTGAAGATGTTTGCTCTGTAATCCTAAATTCAGGAAAAGACATAAAGGTGATAGGCGGACGTTACGGACTTTCTTCGAAGGACACCGACCCTGGTCAGATACTTTCAGTATTTGCCAACCTGTCGCTGAAAGAGCCTAAGAACGGTTTCACTATCGGTATCAACGATGATATAACTCATTTGTCGTTGCCGACCATTCCGTTTGACAACGCAGGTGGCGACACGTTCAGCTGCAAGTTCTGGGGACTTGGCGGCGACGGAACAGTCGGCGCCAACAAAAATACCGTACAGATTGTGAGCCAATGCGCCGGAAAGTACGGACAGGCTTACTTTGAGTACGATGCAAAGAAATCGTTCGGTGTGACGAAATCGCATTTGCGCTTCGGCAAAAATCCTATCGAGAGTTCATACTACGTCAAGAGTGCCGACTTTGTCGCTTGCCACAACCAAAGTTATATCGACAAGTACGACATTGTGTCGGAAGTTAAGCAAGGCGGAACATTCCTTCTAAACTGCAACAAGAGCGATGCCGAACTTGAACAATGGCTTCCAGCCAACGTAAAACGCACATTGGCACTTAAGAAGATACGTTTCTGCGTCATCGACGCTACCGACATAGCGCTCAACCTTGGATTGGGCAACCATACAAATACCGTGCTTCAGGCCGCATTCTTTGCCTGCACGGGCATCATCAAGCCTGAAGATGCGCTTAACGCAATGAAGGCTGCCGTACGCAAGACTTATTTTGCCAAAGGCGAGGATGTGATAAACAAGAATGTCGCCGCCATCGACAAGGGTGCAAGCGGTGTTCGCGAAATAGCCGTTCCCGAATCGTGGGCAAAGGCAACCGACGCTGTCAGCACTGAAGCCGATAACCGTCCCGCAGTGGTCAAAAACCTGCTTGAGCCAATCAATGCACAAAAGGGCGACGACCTGCCTGTCAGCGCTTTCACCGACTGTGTTGACGGTACGCTCGAAATGGGACTTACAGCATACGAGAAACGCGGCATTGCCGTCGCCGTACCCGAATGGAACACCGACAAGTGCATTCAATGTAACCGTTGCTCGCTTGTCTGCCCGCACGCTGTCATCCGTCCTTATCTGCTTGACGAGGCCGAAAAAGCCGCAGCGCCTGAAGAATTCAAGACCATTCCTGCCAACGGCAAGGCAAAAGACCTGCATTTCGCATTGAGCATATCGGCATACGACTGTACAGGCTGTGGCAGCTGCGCACAAAGCTGCCCTTCTGCCGCTCTTGAGATGAAGCCTGCCGTTCTCGACGAAAAGGATAAGGAACTGTTTGCCTATGGCCTGAAGATATCTTCAAAAGGCGACATCTTTGAGCCATACTCAATTAAGGGAAGCCAATTCCGTCAGCCGTTGCTCGAATTCTCGGCAGCCTGTGCAGGCTGTGGCGAGACACCATACGCAAAACTTCTTACCCAACTGTTTGGCGACAAGGTATTTTGGGCTAACGCCACAGGTTGCTCGCAAGCGTGGGGCTCGGCAATGCCTGGCATTCCATATACTGTGAACAATCGCGGTTTCGGACCTGCTTGGACAAACAGCCTGTTCGAGAACAACGCCGAACTTTGTCTCGGAATGTATCTGTCAGTAAAACAGCGCCGTGCGTTGCTAAAAGAGAAGGTTGAAGCATTGGCTGAATCTTGTCCTGAATTGAAAAACGCTTGTCAGCAATATCTCGACACTTTCGACGATATTGACAAGTCGCGCCAGTCAACCGACGCACTTATCAGCGAACTGCAGAAAAGCAACTGTGCCGAATCGGCCGACATTCTGGCATCAAAGGACATCCTGTCGAAGAAGACATTCTGGATGTTCGGTGGCGATGGATGGGCCTACGATATCGGTTTCGGTGGCCTCGACCACGTTATAGCAGGCGGTGAGAATATTAATGTATTTATCATAGATACAGAGATTTACTCAAACACAGGCGGACAAAGCAGCAAGGCGACACCAATGGGAGCGGTTGCAAAATTTGCCGCATCTGGAAAGAAGAGCCGCAAGAAGGACCTTGGCGCCATTATGATGACATACGGCAACGTATATGTGGCTCAAGTGGCTATGGGTGCCGACCCTGCACAGCTTATCAAGGCCATCAAGGAGGCCGAATCGTACGATGGTCCTTCAATAGTGATTGCCTACACTCCTTGTGCATCTCACGGCATCCGCATAGGTATGCACCGTGTTCAGGAGGAGATGAAGCGCGCCGTTGAGAGTGGCTACTGGTTGCTCTACCGCTACGACCCACGCAAGGAGCATCCGTTCCAACTCGACTCAAAGGCACCTTCAATGCCGTACAAGGAATTCCTTGAAGGCGAAGTGCGCTACAACTCGCTTACACGCAGCTTCCCCGAAAATGCCGAGAAACTCTTTGAGCAAGGCAGCCAGGATGCTGAAAAGCGCTACAAGAAATATTCTGATATGTAATCACTTGCAGATATTTGCAAAAAAAGGCCAACCTCTTGAGGTTGGCTTTTTTTGTAGATTCACAAAAAAAGGAACAAATCCTGTCAAGTGATTTGTTCCTTTTTGTATGAAGAAATTCTAAAATTTCTTTGTTTGTGCCCGCCCGACTTTTGTCAAGCGGATTTCTGAAAGTTGGCTTCTGCGATTGTAGAAACTATGTCTCCTACCCTAATTTAACCGAGCAACCAAACGCTTTAGATGTTTGTCTGAATGGCAATCGGTTGTAGAAACTGCGTCTCCTACCCTAATTTAACCAACAGACCTGGTTTGTTTGACGATGCGAATGTAGTATGCCTTTCCTATATGGGTTTTGTAAATTCATATTTGGCAACGGTGGATTAAAATTTGGCAACAACAAATCCAAATTCGGTCAGGAATGGCATTATACTGAAACCGTCTGGCGGTAGAACTGCCGGCAAAGGTCCTTGCTGATGCTGAACTCGTCCACCGATTGGGTGATGAGGTCGCAGACATAGAGTTTGTTTGTCTGTGCAATGTGCAGGCGTGCATACCTGACAGCGTTGGTGTCCTGCAACTCGGTCATAAAGTAAACTGCTAGCTGAACCTCGTGGCGGGTAAGGTCGTCCTTTGTGAAGATGAACAGTTCAAACTGGTCGAAATCGCCGTAGAAACCGTCGGCAACCTTGTGCACCTTGCTTTTGATGATGCGTTTTAGCGGCAATGCCAACGACCAGTACCGTTTTTCGAGTTCCCCCATATACTGTTGGGTGTCGTTCAAGCCGTAGGAGTAACCGTAGAGTTTGATGTCGTGCAAATCGCCTTCGGTGATGCAGAAAATTTCCTTGCCCGCCAGTTCGTTCACAAGCAGTTCGGCCTCTGTCTTGTTTTCCTTGATTGAGCGCGTCACCTCAATGCCCAGTTTGTGCTCAACGTCCTGTAAGTCAGGGCGGTCGGAGTTGACAAGGTGCGCATACTTGTCGCCCAGTATGGTATGCAGTACGTTCATGGCATACCGTTCGAAAAAGGTGGTATCAAATTTCGGCTCAATCATTCGGGCAAGATATTCAAACATTCGGTAATTGACAAGAAAAGGTTTTGTGTCATTGCCATTATTGCAGGATATTGTTTGTATATTTTTTATTTAGGTGAGTTCTACAAATTCACCGATTTAATTTTTTTCAGATATGAATTGGTCTTTAATCTTTTGCGCGCTTTTGAATTTTTGTCGTCATCTTGTTGACTTTCATTCAGTCACAGTGCCCGCACTGCTCCTTCGTTCAAATCATCAATCTGACTGACAAAATCTTCAAAATCACTACAAAGCAATTTATAGAACCCACCTTAATGAATAATTAATTTTTGAAAAATAAAAAATCTGTGAAAATCAATTAAATCTGTGTCATCTGCGTTGCATATGCGTTAGCAGACACTAATACTTAAAAATAGACCCACACATTCTTTTCTTATACCTCTATTTTTCTACCTTTGCGCCCAAATGCCAACTATTTACACATAATTGACAATGTACGAATACATTCAAGGAAAGATAGTGGAACTGACACCAACCTACGTTGTTGTGGACAACAACGGAATTGGCTATATGATACTTATCTCACTCAACACATACACAGCCCTTTCGGGCAAGGAGCAGGCGGTTGTCTTCCTTCACTACGTGGTTAGGGAAGATGCGCAGTTGTTTTACGGCTTTTACTCGAAAAACGAGCGCGAGGTGTTCCGCCTTTTGCTCACCGTTTCGGGCGTTGGAGCCAACACAGCGCGTATGATTCTGTCGTCGTTGAGCCCTGCCGAACTGCGCGATGCAGTGCTTTCGGGCAATGTGACAATGATAAAGAGCATCAAGGGGGTTGGGCAGAAGACTGCCGAGCGTGTGATTGTCGATTTGAAGGATAAAATTGGCAAAACAGAGGCAAATACAGATTTTTTATTCGCCCAGAGCAATACAAACCGCGAAGAAGCGTTATCTGCTTTGGTGGCTTTAGGCTTCCAAAAAATTGTTGTGGAGAAACTGCTCGACAAGTTGCTTAAGGAGAACCCTACGATGCAAGTCGAGGAAATGGTGAAAAAAGCCTTGAAGTCGATATAAGTTGTTTTTGATGAGGTCGATAATAAAAGTGAAACTGCGTTTTCTATTGGCAGGCTTGCTGATGATTGTCACCGTGGGCGGTTATGCGCAGACGGGTGGCGACACTACGGCATTGCCTTACCGTATCCCACGGCAGAAATCCACACCTTACGAGACCTCGCGCCCCGCATCAAACCTTAACCTTAAGGACCCTTCAAACTTTTCAAACGAGGTTGAATATGACGAGGAGAACGACCAGTACATCATACACCAGAAGGTTGGTGGCGTTGACGTGCGTCCGCCGTTTACAATGTCGCGCGAAGAATACGGCGATTATGACGTAAACACCTCGCTTAAAGGATATTGGCGCCAGCGCTACCAAAACGAGAGTTTTGAGCGCCAGGGCGGTTCGCTCACCAAATTCAACGTGAACAACGAGTTGTTCGAGACCATTTTCGGCAGTAACGTCATCGATATCAAGCCACAAGGTTCGGCATCGCTTCGCTTCGGACTCAAGATAACCAACACCCAGAACCCGAACATAGCGCAGTCGCTTCGCCGTCAGACCATTTTCGACTTCAAGGAGAACATACAGATGAGCGTGTCGGGCAAGATTGGCGACAACCTTGAGATGAAAATCAACTACGACACCGAATCGCAGTTTGAGTTCGACAATACAATCAACCTCAAGTTCCAAGGCAAGGAGGACGACATAATCCAGAAGATTGAGGCAGGTAACGTGTCGTTGCCTTTGAGCACATCGCTCATAACAGGTAGCCAAAGCCTGTTCGGCGTGCTGACCGAACTCAAGTTCGGCAAACTGTACGTCTCTACTGTCATTTCACAGCAGAAGGGCGAGTCGAGGACCATTACAACGCAAGGCGGAGCACAGACCAACACCTTCGACGTGTCGGCCGTCGATTACGATAAGAACCGCCACTTCTTCCTTTCGCACTTCTTCCGCTCGCAGTACGACAAGGCCCTCAAGCAGTTGCCTTTGATAGTTTCGAGCGTGCAGATAACCAAGATTGAAGTTTGGGTGACCAACACCAAAAAGACCACCGAAAACGCCCACAACATTGTGGCATTCGTCGATTTGGGCGAAGAACGCGAGGAGTACCCTATGTACAACCGCAAGGACAAGGCCGTGTTGAGCACCTCACTCGACTACGGGCTGTATCCTGTTCCTGACAACAACGCCAACAACCTTTACAAGCAGATAACGGCAATCCCTGATGTCCGCAACATCGACCAGGTGACAAAGCAACTGACAGCCGAAGGATTTGCTGGCGCCCGCGACTACGAGAAAGTAGAATACGCCCGCAAACTGAACACCAACGAGTACACAATCAACACGCAGTTGGGCTACATAACACTGAACACCGCGCTCAACGGCGACGAGATTCTGGCCGTGGCCTACGAGTACACCTACAACGGCCAGACCTACAAGGTAGGTGAATTCACCAGTGATGGCATCACCAACCCAAGCAATCTGATTGTCAAGTTGATAAAGGGCAGCAACTTCTCGCCAAAATATCCAAACTGGCACCTGATGATGAAGAACGTCTATTCGTTGGATGCTTATCAACTTAATTCTGAAGATTTTACACTCGAGGTTGAATACTATAACAACAAGTCACGCGTTCGCAAATTGTCAAACGCATTCCTGTCGGAAGAGATTAAGAACTCAAAACTGTTGAACTTGATGGGACTCGATGAACTGGACAGCAAGAACAACTACGTCAAGGGTGGCAACGGCGTGTTCGACTATGTTGAAGGCATAACGGTAAGGTCTTCAAACGGACGAATATATTTCCCTGTAGTAGAGCCGTTTGGCGGGCACTTGCACGACACTTTGGGTGGCGATATGCAGTCGAAGGACTTTGTGTTCCAGGAACTTTACGACTCTACCCAATACAAGGCACAGCAGTTGACGGCCAAGAGCAAATTCTATCTGAAAGGTACATACAAGTCGTCGAGCGGTTCCGAGATATCGCTCAACTCATTCAACATTCCGCAAGGTTCGGTGGTTGTCACTGCAGGTGGCATCACCCTTACCGAGAACATCGACTACACCGTCGACTACAGTATGGGACGTGTGAAAATCATCAACGAGAGTTACCTCGTTTCAGGAACGCCTATCAAGGTTACACTTGAAAGCAATTCCACTTTCAGTATGATGGAAAAGACTTATTTGGGCACACACCTCGACTATAGGTTCAGCGACCGATTCAATTTGGGTGCTACAATGATTCACTTGAACGAAAAACCTACCACAACCAAGGTGAATGTGGGCGAAGACCCTATTTCGAACACTATTTGGGGACTGAATGGTTCGTATGAAGTTGAGTTGCCGTTGCTGACCAAGTTCCTCGACTGGCTTCCGCTGATTGAGACAAAGGAAAAATCAACCTTGTCGGTTCAGGGTGAATATGCCCAATTGACGCCTGGCCACAACCGCAGGGCCGTAGGCAAGTCGGGCGAGGTTTATATTGATGACTTTGAAAGCAGTGAGTCGAGTTACGATATGACCAACCGCGAGGCGTGGACTCTGGCGAGCATTCCGCAAGGAAATATTTTCAATGAGGCATCGCTTTTCAACGATTTGGCTTCGGGCTACAACCGTGCAAAACTGGCGTGGTACAAGATTGACCCGCTGATGTTTCAGGCAAGTTCGCCTGTTTCAAAGGCCGAGCAGTCGCGCCTCAACGCATACCGCGTGCCCGAACTTAACATCTATCCTAACCGTGACCAATCGTCGGGCGACGCCATTTATCTGACCACCTTCGATTTGGCTTTCGACCCAACCATTCGCGGTCCGTACAACTACAGCATCGACGACTATGACAAGACTGGCCACTTCAAGAATCCGCAAGACAAGTGGGGTGGCATTATGCGTGAGACTACAACCAAGAATTTCGAGACATCGAACATTGAGTATCTCGAATTCTGGATGATGGACCCGTTTGTTGAAGAAGATTCACTGAACCCTGGCGGTCAACTGTACTTCAACTTCGGTAACATTTCGGAAGATGTGCTCAAGGACAGCCGTAAGAGTTATGAGAACGGCCTGCCGTCAACATATCCAGCCGACCCTTCAACCTACGATGAAACGGTTTGGGGCCGTGTTCCTGCAGTGCAGAAGAGCAACTTGAGTTTTGTGAACGATGAGAGCCAGCGCAAATATCAGGACGTGGGTCTCGACGGATTGAGCAGTGAGCCTTTCAGCGGTGGCTTGTCCGACGAGCAAATGTTCTTCTCAACATATCTCCAAGAACTTGAAAAGGTGCTCGACCCTGAAACTTACAAGAAATTCTACGCCGACCCTTCGGGCGACGATTACCATTACTTCAAGGGTAGCGACTACAACGAACTGGAGTTGGGCATTGTTGACCGTTATATGAATTACAACAACCCTGAAGGCAACTCGCCTGTCAGCGACGGCTCTACATCGACATACGCCACATCGAAGCCAGACGTTGAAGACATCAACGGCGACTACACATTGAGCGAGGGCGAATCGTACTTCCAGTACCGTGTCGACCTGAACCGCGACAATATGATGGTGGGTATGAACTACATTGTCGATGAACGAAATGTGACAAACACGATGCCTAACAACGAGCGCAAGTCGGTCAAGTGGTATCTGTTCCGAATCCCGTTGAAATCCAGTGCGCGTCAGCAGGTTGGCGACATTGAGGACTTCACCTCAATCCGCTTTATGCGTATGTTCCTTCACGGTTGGAGCGAAAAGGTTGTGTTGCGTTTCGCAACTCTCGATTTGGTCAAGGGCGATTGGTTCACATACGACTATAACCTCAAGGACGGCGACGAAGGACTTCTGCCAAGCAACGAGAACAACGATATGACTGCATCGGCATTCAGCGTTTCCACCGTCAACATTGAGGAAAATGGTAGCCGTGCACCTGTCAACTACCTTCTGCCTGTTGGCGTTACCCGCGAGCAGGATCCTTCGCAGACACAATTGGTTGAACTGAACGAGCAGAGTATGTCAATGAAGGTGGTGAATTTGGGCGATGGCTATTCAAAGGCCGTTTACAAGACTATGGGCCTTGATATGCGCAATTATGAAAAACTGAAAATGTTCATACACGCCGAGGCTGTTGACGATGAAACCTCACTCGATGATGATGAAATAACCTGCTTTGTCAGGATTGGTCAGGACTATACCGAGAACTACTACGAATACGAAGTGCCGTTGAAGGTGACACCGTGGTGGACATCAAGACCTTACCCTGACAACAACGACAACCGTCGTCTGGTTTGGCCAGAAGAAAACAATATGGAAATCGTCTTCGACGAACTTGTCAATGCCAAGACCGAACGAAACGAGGAGATACAGGCTGGCAACCCTTCGGTTTCACAGACAATGCCGTTTGTCGTCACTACTGGAAGTGGCAACAATAAACGCAAGATTACCGTTGTGGGCAACCCTAACATTGCCATTGTCAAGTCGATAATGATTGGTGTCCGAAATCCTCTCAAGAAGGACAACGTGTTCACCACAAACGACGATGGCAAGGAGAAATCAGCCGAGATTTGGGTTAACGAACTTCGTCTTACCGATTTCAACGAGAAAGGCGGATGGGCCGCACAAGGCGCAATGAACGTGAAACTTGCCGATGTGGGTAGCATCAATGTGGCAGGAAGCACTACGCAGGCTGGATTCGGAAGCATTGAGCAGTCAACTTCGGAGCGCTCTATGGAGCAGACCAATTCCATTGACGTGGCCACCAACATTGAGTTGGGCAAACTATTCCCTAAAGACGCTGGCGTGAGAATCCCAATGTTTGTCAGTTATTCGCGTATGGCTGTCAATCCTATATACAATCCTTTCGACCCTGACGTGAAAATCAAGGAGGCCACAAAGGATATGTCGCGCAGTGAGAAGCGAGACTATATGGACGGTGTCCAGGAACTTACAGAGCGTCGCAGTATCAGTTTCACCAATGTGGGATTCAGTGGCGTTGCCAAAAAGAAACAGACAGCCCGCACCGATGACAAGAAAAAGGACAAAAAGAAGAAAAAGAGCAACCAGAACTCAAACAAGACACACTTCTATTCGCCTTCTAACTTGAGCGCAAGTTACGCCTATGTAGAGGAAAAGTTCAGCGACTACAGCACAAAATACGACAACACAACCACTCACACTGGTTCGCTCAACTATACATTCAACAATCAGCCAAAGGCGATTGAGCCGTTCAAAAAGTCGAAACTGCTCAAGAAACCTTACCTGCGTCTAATCGGCGACTTCAATTTCTACCTGACACCTGCCCAAATAGCCTGGCGTACAGGCGTCAAACGCGAATATAACGAGGCATTGCTTCGCAATATCAGCATAACTTCAGAAGGCGAGGAATATACGCCTACTTGCGACAAGTCGTTCGACTGGGAACGCGAACTGAGCATCAAGTACAACCTATCAAAAGGCATCAAGTTCACTTGGATGATGAACACCATGACTGAAATTGAAGAACCCGAAGGACTTGTCGACAAGTCGAACCGCACCGAATATGAACAGTTCAAGAAAGACGTTTGGGAGTCGATACTCGAAGGTGGCCGTGCATTAGAGCACAACCAAAAGTTCACCGCATCATACACTGTGCCTATCAACAAGATACCTTTGCTAAACTGGACATCGCTGACTGCCCGCTATTCATCTACATACAAATGGGACCGCGCACCTGAAGTACGTGACAGCACTCTTTATCCTGGCAATGTTATCGGCAACACCAACCAGATAACCATCAATGCACAAGGCAACCTCGACAACTTGTACAAGAAAGTCAAGCCTCTCGACGAGTTGACAAAGAAATACAAGCAGACCCGTGAAAAACGCCTTGCATCTAAAAATGTCGACGTGACTGCTACCAAGGAAGGATTCAAGGCAAAGAAGGGTGTTGCCAAGGATTTCGCCCACAACCTTCATACATCGGAAGACATTATTGTGAAAGTGACAACCAAAGACGGAAAGGAAATAAAATCGACATTCGAGATTGTAAACGACAACCGTGTGAAGGTTAAGGTTGATGAAGACGTTGAAGGCGCCATTGTAACCGTGACAGGCAAGCGGGCCGAGACAGATTCGCCTGCCAAAAGGGTAATGGAAGGCGTGGCACTTGCTGTGATTGGAGTCAAGAACGTGTCGTTCACATATACTGAAAACAACGCAATGACCATTGAAGGTTACAGGCCAAACTACGGATTTTCTGAATTGAAAGATGCGCCAGGTTGGGCGTTCGTATTTGGCAAGCAGGATACTTCCATAGCCGAGCGTTCGGCCCGTATGGGTTATATGATTGACAACATCGACCTTCTTCAGCCGTTCCAGACTTCAAACCAACGCCGTGTTGACGTCAAGGCCACTTTCCAACCTGTCAAAGCACTTAAGATTGACTTTACTGGCCAACGTACAATCACAAAAAAATCAAGCGAATACTATCTGGTAGGTTCGTTCAATACAGACCGCAACGAGTACGACGTTTACCGCTCTACTCGTATGGAGGCAGGTGCTTACAATGTGAATATCTGGACTCTGAAGACATCGTTCAACAAACGTCCAACGGAGAAGAATACAAGGTCAGAAGCCTTTGAAGAGTACAAGCGCAACCTGTATGAATTTGCGTGGGAGCAGGCAAGACTACGAGAGGAAAATGTTCCTGAAGGCTACTATTATTACCCAGGCATAAAGTCAGATACAATTATGCCGGCAGGTTATTCAATATCGAACCCTGACATTGCCGTGCCTGCGTTCCTTTCCGCATACACTGGACACAACAACGGCATCGACTTTACAAGTTGGAAGAACTTCCGTCCAGGCTGGCGCCTGAAATACGACGGATTGACCGCTTACAAGAAGATAAGCAAGCACTGCAAGACAGTGTCGCTGTCGCACGCCTACACAAGTACGTTCAGCGTAGGCTCGTACTACAGCAACAAATTGTACAACTACGACCAGGCAAAAAGTGCTGAATTCGGCAATATGTCGTGGGCCGTCAGCAGTATCGACAATTCACTGTTCGTGCCATACTACGACATCACGTCGTTCTCTGTAACCGAGTCCTTCTCGCCATTGTTCGGCGTCGATGTAACCTGGCTCAACAGTATGAGCACCAAGTTCGAGTTCAAGCGTAGCCGTACAATGACTATGAACTTGACCAACAGCCAGATGCTCGAAATGTACAAGCGCGACTATGTGATTGGATTGGGCTACCGCATTCAGGAACTTGTATTGCCGTTCAAGAACCGTTTGGGCGAGCAGTTTGTCAGCGATTTCAACCTTCGTGCCGACCTTACAATCAGCGACAACATCACCGTAACCCGTGACCTTCTGCTGAATATGGACGAAGTAACATCGGGTCAGTTGGGTATGGCAATGAGCGTTTCGGGCGAATATGAACTTAACGACAAAGTCACTCTCAAGTTGTACTACGATTACAACCTGACAAATCCAAAGACCACAAATTCATATCGCAACACAACCACGGAATTTGGATTTGAGTTGAGATTCTCGCTTTCAAAATTGTAGGTTTTTTAACTTTACCGTGATTTAGGATACGCATAAAAAGATGCACACGCACTCGACAACATACGGAATTTTGGAAAAAGCACTGCACAAAGTCGTTGTTTTGTCCTTTATGTTGATGCTGTCAGAAAATGCGTTTTGTCAGAAACAGACTGTGTACCAATTTGTTGACATCCCGGCGTCGGCACGTGCGTCTGCTATGGGCGGGACACCGCTTGCCATTCCAGAACCTGATTTGGGGCTGTCGGCTGTCAACCCAGCGTTTCTGTCGTTGCTGAAGAGTCAAAAGATTTCAGCCGACTACATCAACTACATATCCGACATTTCAATAGGGCACGTGTCATATTGCTTTACAAACGAGCATATTCCAGGCACTTTGGCAGTTGGTATGCAATACCTTAACGGAGGAAAAAACACCCGCTACGACAAGGACGGGAACGCATCTGGCGACTTTTCAAGCAATGAGTTTGCCCTCAATATGTCTTATGCCCGACAGTTTGATTCCTGCTTCTCAATAGGCGCAACCTTCAAGCCAGTGCTTTCATATATTGGCGGGTACTCGTCGTTTGGCTTGCTTGCCGACGTTTCAGCAAACTACATAATCAACGACAACCGTACGGCAATGTCGTTTTTGGTACGCAATGTAGGCTCGCAACTTACCGCCTACTATGATGAATACGGACAAGTTCCTTTTGATATCCAAATAGCTGTAAGTCATCAACTTGAACACGCACCTTTCCGAGTTTCATTTGTATTGCAAAGCCTTCAGAAATTCAAACTCGCCCCAGCCGAGAACAACAAGGGAGAGGCAGGCTCTGAAGTTGACCACGACAAGAAAACAGCTTCCAAATTTGTTGACAACGCATTGCGCCACTGTATTTTGGGTGTTGAATTGTTTCCTGGAAAGGCATTCAACATAAGGGCAGGTTTCAATTACAAGCGCCGTCAGGAACTCAAACTCGACGATGCTGGCGGACTGGCAGGAATGTCGTTGGGATTCGGCCTTCGGCTGAAGAAATTCAGGGTCGAATATGCCATGTCAAAATACACTTTGGGCGGAACGTCAAACCATTTTTCCTTGTTAGTAAACTTGCCACAATAGTTGATTCCAGACATGGCGGGTTTTGCGTAAATAAAAGATACATTTGCCTTTAAGTTGCCATTCCGAGACATATTTTTAACAGTTCACTGTTCAACATCATTGTTAATAACTTTGTTTTTCTGAATTTTTTCAAAATTTTTTACAAAAAATGCGCATACGTTTTCACAGTTTCGGGAATCTTGGCGTAAGTTGTTGTAAATGTATGTTTTTCTAAAAATCACCTTAAAAACCGAATCAACATCATTTAGGTGATTTACACTCATTTTTCACCAAAAACATAGTTGTTGAAAACTAAAACCGAACCCAAACGGTGTCAACAACGTATATGCGTACGTTTGTAATGAGAAAAAAGAAAAAAGAAGAAGAAAGATGAAAATGAAAGTTTTAGCCATTGTGGCAATGGCACTTGTAGCAACAACAATTGTAAACCCAAATGCAAAAGCAGGTTCAAACGACGAACAAATTGTAGTAACAATCAAAGGCAATGTCCAAACAGTTGATTTCAACGGGGAATTGCAATCGTCAATAGGTTATACAACAGAAATCAGTTCACCACTTTATTCTGCTGACAATTTTTTAAGTTTTGCCATCGACTCTGTAAGTGCAACCAACGCAGGAACATACAGTATGGGCATTAGCAGTTCTGATTTCTGCAACATCAATCCAAATTTCAAGAATGTAGTGTTTGTCGTTTATGATGGACAATTATCCATTAGCGACGAAAACGCACCAAAAATTCAGTTGGCAAGCGAAAAATAAAACAGGCATACGTCATTTGAAAATCCACTGCATTGCGTAGTGGATTTTTTTGTGTCTTGAAGTCACATAGCACTTCATTTCCCATTTGATTTATCTGCCAAAACATTTAATTTTGCACATTTACAAAATGGTTGTAACAAATTGCTGAAAATGACGGACAAACAACAAACCATCAAGAAGGAAGTCTCGATAGAGGGAACAGGTCTTCATACAGGTGCACACGTTACAATGACTTTCAAGCCAGCACCAATAGATTATGGTTATAAATTCCAACGCATTGATTTAGAGGGGCAACCGATTATTCCAGCCCTTGCCGAATACGTTATTGACACTTCACGCGGAACCACAATTGGCCGTGGCGACGCACGCGTTTCAACCATTGAGCACGTAATGGCGGCCATCTACAGTCAAGGCATCGACAACATACTTATTCAGATTGACGGCCCTGAAACGCCTATTATGGACGGCAGTTCAACTCAATTCCTGAAGGCAATCAAGGAGGCTGGAATTGAAGAACAAGAGGCCGACCGCCAATATTTCGAGGTTAAGGAGAATATCCGTTTCTGCAACGAGGAACGTGGCATTGAAATCATAGCATATCCTGACAACAAATTCAGCATCGACGTGCTTATCGACTTCAATTCGAAGGTTTTGGGGCAGCAATTCGCCAGCATCAACGACATTTCGGAATTTGAAGAGAACATTTCAAGTTGCCGCACATTCGTTTTTGCACACGAACTCATCCCCTTGTTCAAGATGAACCTGATTCGTGGCGGACAACTCGACAATGCCATTGTAATTGTGGAGAACAAAATATCGCAAGAGGAATTCGACCGCATTGCCGACGTATGCAACAAACCACACGTCACGGCTCGCGAGGGAATACTAAACGATGACCTCAAATACGACAACGAGCCTGCCCGCCACAAACTGCTCGACATCATCGGCGACCTTGCATTGACAGGCAAGATGATAAAGGGCAAGTTCATCGCCAAGAAACCAGGCCATTTTGCAAACACCGAGTTTGCAAAGCAGATACGCCAATGCATCAAGTTTGAGCAGAAAAACGGCATTGCGCCAGTATATCATCCCGACCAAAAGCCAATATACGACATCAACGACATTATGAAGATGTTGCCACACCGTCCACCATTCCTGTTGGTTGACAAGATTATCGAGCTTACCGACAATTATGTGGTAGGCGTCAAGTGTGTGACAATGAACGAGCCATTCTTTGTAGGCCATTTTCCTGAAGAGCCTGTAATGCCAGGCGTGCTGCAGATAGAGGCAATGGCGCAGGTTGGAGGATTTTTGGCACTCAAGGGCATCGAGAATCCTAAAGAGTGGTCAACATATTTCTTGAAGATAGACAACGTTAAGTTCAAGCACAAGGTGGTGCCTGGCGACACATTAATATTCAAGCTGGAGTTTTTGGCGCCAGTACGCAGAGGCATCTGCCATATGCGCGGACAAATGTTCATTGGCTCTGTTTTGGCTATGGAAGCCGAACTGATGGCGCAATTGGTGCATAACAAAGTGGAAGGAAACAATCAGGAACAACAAAACATCGAACAATAATGGAATACAAATTGTCAAACGTCCATCCAGAGGCGAAAATTGGTAAAAACGTAGTTATAGAGCCATTTGTAACTATTGAAAAGGAAGTAGAGATTGGCGATAACTGCTGGATAGGCTCAGGTGCTGTCATAAAGGATTATTCCAAGATAGGCAACAACTGCCGTATCTTTCACGGTGCGGTAATAGGCGCCATTCCTCAAGACCTCAAGTTCAAGGGCGAAGTGACTTTCTGCCATATTGGTGACAATACTACCGTCCGCGAGTATGCAACCGTCAACCGAGGTACAGCCGCCAAAGGCGGCACGACAGTTGGTTCAAACTGCCTGCTTATGGCCTACAGCCACATAGCCCACGATTGCCGACTAAAGGACAACATCATCATTGGCAACCTTACACAGCTGGCTGGCGAAGTGGACATTGACGATTATGCAATTGTCAGTGCCGCAAGCCTTGTGCATCAGTTTACACATGTTGGCGCCCATGTAATGATTCAGGGTGGCTCAAAAATTCCAAAGGACATTCCACCATACGTCATTGCAGGAGGAGAACCATTTGCATATTACGGATTGAATCTGGTTGGATTGCGCCGTCGTGGATTCTCAAACGAGACAATCAATGCCATTCATGATGTTTACCGCATTATATATCAAGGCGGCAAAAACACCACTCAGGCTCTCGAAGAGGTGATTTCAACATTGCCGGAAAGCGCAGAACGCAACTACATTGTCGATTTCATCAAAGGAAGCACAAGGGGCATTATTCCAAGTTGCATCAGCAGAAAATAATTTGGAAAAACCTGACATTGATAATTTCATTGGGCAGAATATTGCGTCTGATGTGTACAATTTAGAAAAATAAAATTATCTTTGGCAATATCTATTGTAAAAACTACTGTAATAATGGAATCTGGCAAAAAAATAGTTGTTCCTTGGGACTTTACGGAAGTAGCGCAAAACGCTTTGGCACACGCAATTAAGATTGCCAAAGTATTGGAAAACACCATCACTCTTCTTCACATCGCAAAAGACGACAAAGCCGTTGAAGAAGCCTTGCCTAAACTGCAAAAAGTTGCAGCCGACACTGAAAGTTCAACCAGTTTAAAGGTTGATGCTGTTGTTTTGGTGGGAACCATATTCACCACTATCGGAGAATACACCAAGGACAATGACGACATTAACCTTGTTATTATGGGAACCCACGGCATGAAAGGCATGCAAAAGCTTACCGGCAGCTGGGCTCTTAAAGTGATTGTAAGTTGCTACGCACCGTTTATCGTCGTTCAAGACCCTCCATTGGAGAATTCCTCATACAACAAGATTGTATTCCCAGTCGATTTCAAGAACGAAAACCGCGAGAAACTTGTATGGGCCATCTATTTTGGAAAAATATTCAACGCAAAGGTGTGCTTCATCAAACAAGACGTCAGCGACAGCAACTTGGTTAAGAAGGTTAACACCAACCTTACATTCGCGAAGAAATATCTTACAAAATACGAGGTTGAATACGAAATTGAGACTGCAACAAGCGGCAAGTTTGAGGAAAAGACCATTGAATATGCAAAACGCATAGATGCCGACTTGATGATGATCATGACAACCAAGAACATTGGCACATTGGATTACGTTTTGGGTGCCAGCGAGCAATATATCATTGCCAACACTGCACGCATTCCTGTAATGTGTGTCAATCCTCGCAAGAACACAAACTTTGCATTAGGTTCGCTTTATTAATGCAATCTATTGATATTAAAAAAGCCTGCGGATTTCTGCGGGCTTTTTTTGTGTGTGTTTGAATTGTTGATGCATTGGCTTGTCTTGTCGTAGACAAAAATATTAGGCAAGCCCCCTTTGCCAAGCAATTGTGAATTTCAATCAAATTAAATATCCAGCATCTTAAGTGCTGTGATGCCTGCCTCGACGCCTTTGTTGCCAAGTCGGCCACCTGCTCTGTCAAGAGCCTGCTGAAGATTGTCGGTTGTAAGAACGCCAAAAATCACCGGAATCTTTCCTTCTGCATTCAGCATCGACAAGCCGTTTGCCACACCTTCGCAGATGAAGTCGAAATGGCGAGTCTCACCTTGAATGACACAGCCGAGGCAGATGACGGCATCGCATTTTTCCTTGCCAGCACCTTTTACGTAGCGTGCCGCGCCGTAAGTGAGTTCAAATGTGCCAGGGACGTGTTTTACGACAATGTCCTTGTCTTCAACGCCATTGTCCTTCAATGCCTTTATTGCGCCTTCTGCCATTGCGTTTGTGACCTGAGCGTTCCATTCGGCCACAATAATAACGAAACAGCGACCTTTCCCTGACGGGATGGTCGCTGCGTCGTATTCTGATAAGTTCTTAAGTGCTGTTGCCATTATTTTGCTATCTCAGCGTTCATCTTTGCTATGTTCTTGTCAGCGTTCATAGCCTCTTGCGACAATTTGTAGTCGTTCTTGATTTGGCTATAAAGGCTCAAAGCCTTCTTGTAGTTGCCAAGTTTTTCATAAACCTGTGCGGCCTTGTTCAAGTACAAAGGTGTGGTGAACTCGTTGTCAACCTTGTTGGCAGCCTTCTCATAGTAAGATGCGCCCTTAGCCTCTTGACCAAGTTCTACATAGGCATCACCTATTACGCCCAATGAAACGCAGCTCAAGGTAAGATCCTTTGAATTGAATTTCTTCAAATACTTGATGGCGCTTTCATAGTCGCCAGTGTACATTGAGCACAAACCTGCGTAGTAGCAAGCCAACTTTGCAGTGCGGGTGCAGCCGAACTCGTCAATTACATCGAGGAAGCCCATATAGTTGCCGTCACCGTTAAGGGCAAGGTTGAATGAGTCTCTCTGGAAATATTGCTCAGCCACATACATTGATGCGCTTGCCTCGTTGTTCTTTGGAATAAGATAGAAACGTTGGAAAGCGAATATGATTGCAGCTACGGCAATGATGCCCAATGCCACGTATGATATCAACGTCTTGTTGTCTTCAATGAAAAGTTCGGTTTTGTTCAATGTTTCCTGTACATTTTCAAAACCATCAGGTTGCTGTTGTTCTTTATTTTTTGACATAATTGTACTAGTTTCGATTAAAACGTGGCAAAAATAATCGTTTTTATCATTTATGGAAATAAAATATTATGTGAAGATGTGATTGTTCCAATAGCTTTGGTATGTCTGCATTTTGTAGAGGCGCGGCACACCGTCTGTACCGATAATAAAGGTCAAGACAATAATAACCGGATGCAAGCGAAGCGCCGCTTCCGGACTCGCAAACATCATGGTTCCTGCCTGAAAGTCAGTACTTTTCCGCGTATTTAGTGCAACCTTTCAGGTTGTCCTTTGGGGTGGCGCTTTTTCCGTAGGTTTCACTGTGTTCAGCCTACGGTTATGATTGTTGGCCACTTTCAGTGGCGCATTGCATCGGTTTTTTTCTTACGCAAATTACCGTGAATTGACATGAATTTCTCATTAATTATCTGTATGTCTGCGTTTTGTAGGAACGTCGTGCGCGGCGTCCGATATCATGGCGATTGTGTAAAAGTTGAGAAGTTTAGAGTTATGGTTTTTATGAATTGTGAATTATTAACTGATTTCCACTTATCCCTTTCCCCCATAATATTACAAGTTTAGCTTAGTTGACTGTATGTAAATAACAAAGGCGAAACCCTTTTGCGGATTTCGCCTTTGCTATAATGTATTGGCAAGATATTAATTTACTTCATGTTCGCCACCTGCTCTCATAATTGTAATAGTAATGGTGTTCTCTGCATTTGGGAATGGACCTACAGTCTGGTTTTTCATATTTCCTTTTAAATTGTTTCCATTACATGATATTTTATTAGTTTTGATTGTTGTATATTTTAGTTTATACTTATAATTAGGTATCTTAACCAATAATGCTGAATTTCCATCAATATCACTATTATGTGTCATTTGAGGCACGGGATAAAAATATGTTGACGTGCTTGAAGATCCTGTTGGTCCATACAAAGTGGTATTAATTAGGTTATGGTTTTTATGTATTTTGCCGTCAGAAGTCATATACGTATTATATAGATAACCTGTACTTGATTCTCGAGTATCAAAAGCTATATACATGTTATTCCAACAGTGTTTAACCCCTTTATAATTGAACTTATTACCTGATTCTTGATATAGGGTGTCGATAATAGGGTAATATAAATAATTATCATTGCCCCCTATTTTTTTTGACATTGTAATGATATCTTGGATATTACTAAATTCATCGTCACTATAATTGTTGTTGCTTAAATCATCATTTAATTTGGTTATACTGAACGTGTTGTACACTTCGCTGGCTCTTGTGTATTCATGGCCAGTATTATCAAAATACTCGTCGTTGATTTTTACGGAATATGCGTATTCGTAAGGGGTATAATCTGTTCCTGCTGCTTGTGTGTATTTGCTCAATGCAACCGACAGGAAAACAGGGCTATAGGCTGGAACAACAAATGTCTGTGAGCCATTTTTAATGTCCTGACCTAGGAAAGAGGCCGTTGCAACACCATATTCATCAACAACATTCACGGTTACATTCACCAAAGGCATGTCGCCAATGTACTGAGTTGCCTTGTTGGCGGTTACAGCATTTGTGGCGTTTTGGGCCACCTTCACACTTGCAGTAGTAACGGCACGAACCGGTAATTCTCTTCCTTGTGCCGGATATTTTCTAATAGAAGAGTTACCTATACGATTAGCACTAGCACCATCTGTTGGATAACCTTCAGATGTCCAATAAAACGGTATTTTGGTTGGTACGAAAATATGCGCATCTTCAAGAGAATATGAAGCAGTAGGATTAGATTTCTTCCCTTTGTCATTGGCGTTCTTTGCTTTGTAGAATATATATCCATTGACTGTTTGTCCATTGTAACTGCTTACCTTCTCGACATAGCAATTGCTATTCAATTCAATCCAATTAATTGGTTTAGGTACGTTCCACCCTTGTTCCGAATTGTCCATTGCATCTACCCATGTGCAACTGTCGCCAATTTCCCAAGGGTTAGAAGCACCCACATTGCATGTTGCCCATAGTGTTCCGCTTGGCAATCCCAAATCAACCATGCCTTCACCGGCAAGTTGGCTGTTAAGGCTGGCCAATTTTTCGTCAACCTCCGATTGTGATATGTACTTTGCATCGTTGTTCAACTTGCTAATGTTTTCACCTTCTTTTACGTATTTGGCATCGTTGTTCAACTTGCTGATGTTGCTGCCGTTGTGCAGATAGGTGCTAAGGTCAACACCGTCGGGCAGTTCGCTTTTCAATGCGTAGGCATTCAGCGTGTCCTCTGATATGTATTTTGCGTCGTTGTTGAACGAACTGATGTTCTGGTTGCTCTTTGCGTAAGATTTCAAGGTGGAAGAAGTCACGTAGTTGGCATCGTTATTGAACGAACTTATGTTCTGGTCAGTTTTGGCGTAAGAGTTCAATGTTTTGGTAGAAACATAGTTTGCCAAGGTTTCTGTATTAACATAGTTTGCCAGAGTGTCGGCATTCACATAGTTTGCCAACTGGATGGTGTTCTTCAGAATGTTGATGTTGGCGGTGGCAAATGCGGCAAGCGAGTCGGAAGAAATATAATTAGCGTCGTTTTCAAGGTCGCTCACTTTGGTAGGGACATTGCCTGCAACCATTGCAAATGGCACGCTCAGCAGCTGCTGAACTGAAGATATTGAATAGTTTTCGCCGCCATCAATGTCAATTTCGGTTTTAATGAAGAAAGGTCCCTGCGCCCAGTCAATCTTTTCAAAAGAGCCTTCTACTGGAGTCCCTGCACCAATCTGCAGGCTCAAGAGTCCGTTGGCGTTGGTTGTGGCAGTGGCGGTTTCGGCATACACGGCGCTGCTGTCGTCGGCCGCATCTTTCAAGATGGATACTTTAACGCTCACGTTGGCGTTGTTTTGGACTAATTCGCCCTGTGCGTTGCGCACTACGGCTTGGAATGAGAATCCCTGTGGCACTCCGGCCCATAGGTTTGCCGCAAGAATCAATGCGGCCACGGTTGAGAATAATTTTTTCATGTGTTTAATTTGAAATGTTATTAATAAAAAATCTTTTTACTGCTTAATAATGCGGAACACCTTCATCTGTCCCTTCTTGTTGCTGATGCGTAGCATGTAAGTACTCTGCACGAATGCCGACATTTCCACTTTGCACGACTCGTCAAAATCGCCCTTCTTGACAATGGCACCCGCCTCTGAAAGCAGTTCGAAAGTGTATTCGTCGCTTACGGGTGTGGACACTGTCACCACATCGGTTGTAGGGTTAGGGTAGACCGCAAAGTCGGCTTGCAGTTCGGCAATGCCGTCGGGCGGGGGCACCACTCCGATGATGTAGGGCTGTTGCACGCCTATGTTAATGCTACCGTTCTCGTTGCCTGCGAATCCGGCAAACGGCTGGCCTATGGTGTAGCTTACCGAACCAGCCTCGCCAGTGGCCTCGCCGCCAGCAGCAACGGTTGCTGTCTGCGCCTGTGCCAACGATGCTGAAAGCATCAAGGCCATGACTGGAATAATTGATTTGGTTTTTCTCATGTTTATTAAAGTTTAAAGTATCTAATAGTAAGGTTGAAAGTTTAAGGTTGATTCCGATATTTATCGGGAGTTTAGCTGTTTAGAATTTAGAGATTTAGTCATTGTTAATTATTAATTGTTAACTGTTAATTGATTAAATCCTAAATCCTACATGAACACCCTCATAAGCTCAAAGCAGTTAGAAATGCCCAGCTTGTGGTAGATGTTTGCCTTGTGTGCATCAACTGTTCGCTTGCTTATGCCAAGTTCAGATGCAATGTCTTTTGCGCGACGACCCATGCAGCATGCTGTTGCTATTTCGCGTTCGCGGTCTGTCAGTTCAATTTGTCTCTTTTCAATTAACATGGCTTTATGTTTTAAATGTTAGTAAAATCAGTTTTTGGATGTCTTGTTCCGAAATCCGATGCAAGTATATGCGCATAATTTGAATAATGCATATAGGTATTTATACCTAATTACTTTAACCTATTGAGATACAGTGTGGTTTACAGAGGGTGCGCAAGGTAGATTTTGTTCATGTTACATGGCCGAATGTTACATGAACAAAAATAGGCAGATGTTTTACGCAATTTTTTAGTGGCAATGTGCAACAAAAAACACCATTATTTGGCGTTTGCTAAGAAATTTTGTCCTGTTTAATCGTTGATTTTTTAGTGCACTAGTGCCTGGCAAGGTTTAATAAAGGTCGAGAGATTGAGAAGTTTAGAGGTTGATTTATTCTGAATTCTCAATTGTCATTGGCTCTTTCCAAATCGTCAGCCAGGTAGCGTTTTGTGAACAGCCTGATTGGGTACCACGATGCAAGTAGCCCGATGCAGACCACGGTGACAAGCACCAGAACAAAGTCGGTCCATATCATCTTTACAGGATAGTCGCTTACCACAAACGAGCCCATGGAGTCGAGTTTGAGGAACCCGAACGTCTGCTGAAGCCAGCATACCAGCAGTCCGAGCGCCAAACCGAGCAAGGCACCGCCAATGCTTATTATCCAGCCCTCGTAGGTGAAGATGCGCTGTATCCCCCTCTTGTCCAGACCAAGACTGCTCAATGTGGAAATGTCGTTCTTCTTGTCGATGATGAGCATCGACAGCGAGCCTATCATATTGAAACTGCCTATTATAAGTATAAATGTGAGTATGAGGAAGATGGCGAATTTTTCCGATTTCATCACCTTGTAAAGCATCTCGTGTTGCTGATATTGTGTCTGCACAACATACTCGTTGCCGACTATTTGCTGGATTTTGTCGCGGGCCTCGTCCTTGTTGGTGCCAGGCTTGAGTTTAATCTCGAGGGCGCTTGCCTGCGTTGAATAGTCGAGCAGGTCGCGGGCAAAATCGATGGGCACAATCATATACCGTGTGTCAATCTCGTTTTGTATCGCAAAAAAACCCGACGGATAGATGTACGACTTGCTGAATGCCCTTTCGGGATTCATTGATATGTGTCCGTTGCGTTTGGGCACGTATATGCGTATCGGACGGACAAAGTTCAGGTTAAGTGAAAGATAATAAGCCAATCCACAGCCTACCACGGCCATTGGTCTGTGTCCGTCGTTGAGTACAAACGAGCCGTTGTAAATGGTTGTGTCAATGCCTGTCAGTTGGCTGTAACCTTCCGAAACGCCTTTTATGGTTGCGGGGTTTATGTGCTTGTCGAATTCCAGAAGCACATTTTCCTCAAGAGTCTCGCAGACAATGTCGATGCAGTTGAGTTGCCGTATAGCCGACAGGCTGTCGGGCTCGAAAACCTTGCCTTGGCCAACGGTGATTTTTATGTCGGGGTCGAAATTGCTGAACATTGACTTTATCAGGTCGTTGAACCCGTTGAACACCGACAGTACAATGATGAGCGCCATAGTGCACACCGACACGCCAACCAACGAGACTATTGATATCACGTTGATGACATTGTGCGACTTCTTCGAAAAGAGATATCGGCGTGCAACAAAGGCTGACAGGTTCATCGCTACAAGTCCTGACGTTATTTCTTCAGCAGTTTTTCAATGTTCTCCAGATAGTCGAGCGAATCGTCGATGAAGAAAGAAAGTTCAGGTATAATGCGCACCTGATTGTGGATGCGGTTGCCCAACTGGAAGCGGATTTCCTTGTTGTGAGCGTTGATGTTGGCCATTATCTCGTCCTTCTTGTTATCGGGAAAAATGCTCAAGTAGCATTTCGCAACAGAGAGGTCGGGACTGATGCGGACTACTGATACAGTGATGATTGATCCTTGGAACCAACTGCGTGCAAAACTTTGGAACATCTCGGCCAAATCCTTTTGTATCAAGCGCGCAACCTTGTTCTGTCGTGGTGTTAACTCTTCCATTTCATACTTTTTTTGTTGGCGCAAAGGTAATAATAATCAGCGCATTGATTACAAATGTATTCATTGTCATTTTATTGCAATGTTGACATTCATTAACAAACAAAGGCGAAGAGAATGTCTTCGCCTTGCTTGTTATATTAATGATTTTGAGGCTTATTCAAAGCAGAAATCGACAAGCGAGCACATTGACTTTTCTTGCGTTTCAGATGTGAACACGAAGAACAGTGCGTGCTTGCCGTTGTAGTACTTCAAGTCCTCAACCGGTATTGATGCCGATTGGTCCTTGTCGCTACTGTTGGCGGCGATGTCGAATGTTCCGATTTTTACGCCTCCCTCGGCTTCAGAAGGGCGGTCGAGGTAGATGTCCATTTTGCCGGCCACGCCTTCCGGAACGTAGTTGAGCGACAATTTTACACCAGACTTGCCGTATGTCTTGCTGAAATTGAAATACTTGTAACCTACAGCCGAACCGCTTGTGTTGTTGACAATAGGGCAACGGTTGATTGAAAGGTCATAAGGGTCGAGCTTGGGGTTCTGCTGACCGCGGATAATCTGCGGATGCGATCCCGGATAAACCACTTTAGGATATTCCTGATAAGCCGGCTTAGGACCGGTGAAGTAGCACGCAATGCCTGCCGAATAGCGGGTGAACGGATCAAGGCCTTCTGTCAAGAATCCCTCGCTGTTGAATTCGGCCTTGCTGATACGGACATATCCGCTCTCGCCTTCCATCACCTCAACATCGATTGGAGCCACCATCGCCTGACGCGAATATTCCGATGTTCCGGCCTGACGGTGATAGAACACCCACCACTTGCCGTTTATCTCGCAGATGCTTCCGTGTGTGTTTCCTCCAGGCACGGCTGTGCTTACATTCTTGCCGTCGGCATTGCGCTCAATGGCACGGCCGTCGATTAGGGTTCCGCCAAAGGTCCACGGACCGAGCGGGTTGTTGCTGTAGCAGTATGCCAAAGTGTAGTTGTTCTCCGGCAAGCCTTCCTCGCCAGGATTGGTCCAACGGCTGTAGATGAATACATATTTGTCCTTTATCTTGCGGATAGATGATGCCTCGAAGAAGCGGAATGTCTTGTCCTGATGATAGTTGGGAATCATGTCCTTCACTATTTCGGTGCCGGGCTTAACGGTAGCCATAGTTGTTGGGTCGAGTTCGGCGCCAAACGACTGCTGAAAGCCCCAATAGCCGTAAACACGGCCATCGTCATCGACAAGGCAGGCGGGGTCGAAACCGAACGGGCCCACTGTGGCACGCGGATTAGCAGGGTCCCAATTGCAAACCTCAAACGGGCCGTCGGGACGGTCAGACTTTGCCACAAGGTTGTTTCTTCCGCCGTTCTGCACGTTTGGATACAGGTAATATGTCTTTTTGCCGTTGGCGTCTTTGGTCTCTACAACGTCGGGAGCATAAAGCACGTCGCCCTCGCCGTCGGGATTCAACTGCTTGCCATTGGCGTCTTTCTTCGATTCGAAGATGACACCATCGAGACGCCAATTCTTCAGGTCGTTGACCGATGCCGACCATACAACCTGGTCAAGACCGCAATACTTGTCGACAAGCATATCGTGCGAACCGTACACATAGACACGGAACTCGCCCGGCTTGTCGGGGTCCTCAAATACGTAAGGCTCACCGTCGGGGATGAATTCCCACAATGGCAGATATGGGTTCTGGGCGTTTGCAAGGCTTGTAAACACCATGGCGGTGCCCAATGCCAACATTTTCGATAGTTTTCTCATAATATGTTGTTTTTGATGATTATGCGAAAATAGAAAATTCCTGCACAGTTGACACGATGATGACGGATTTATTGGTGATTCGTTGATTTGTTGAATGTTTGACGTCGACTTTTGCCAATTGCCTTGTACCTTATTCCGTTTTAATCGCTTCAACAGGATTGCGACGGGCGACGCTTAACGACTGTATGGCTACGGTGGCAAGCACTATCAGCAACGTGGCTATGGCCGAGATGATGAATGGTTCGGGCGTGATGCCTATCTTGTAGGCAAAATCCTTCAACCAATATGCCACAAAACTGTAGGCGCAAGGCACTGAAACGGCTATTGCCACGGCCACTATCCAGATGTAACGACGGCAAAGCATCTGAAGAATCTCTGCCGATGTGGCGCCGTTCACCTTGCGTATGCCTATCTCCTTGACACGCTTTTGGTTGAGCGATGCCGACAGCCCTATGATACCGATTATGGCAATGAACAACGCAATGATTGTAAGCGCAGAAATGACAAACGAGTAGTTGCGGTCCTTTTTATATGACTCGGCTACCTTTTCATCGACAAAATACCAATTGAAATCTGTGTCGGGGAAGGTCTTTTTCCAAACCTTTTCAATGTCGCTTATTATGTTTGGCGTCTGCATAAGGTTGATACGAATCAGAACATTTTTAAAATCACCCAGCATTACCATTTCGTTTTGACTTACTCCAGGTACATAGTATTGATAGATTATTGGTTCTATTTCAGAATGAGCATTGCCAAAATTGAAGTCTTTTACCACACCTTGCACAACACCAAAAGGAGTTTGTTCACCAAGTTTCAATTGAGGAACTTGCTGTGCCTTTTTATTAATTATTACTGACGGCATTCCTTTTTCAAAATCATTGCCTTCTATTATGTTTGCTCCAATAACCTTGAAAAAGTCTTCATCTACATTTGAACATCTAATTGAAATATATTCTTGCGTTGAGTCATTGAAATAACCCATACCCATTTCCAATTTCTCCATTGGAACTTCAGAAGTACCAGCGATGCCAATAATGCCTGGCAACTTGCCTGCTTCATCCTTGAATGTGGAATACTTGCTTTCATCAATTTTTACAACCAAAAGGCCGTCCTTGTCAAACCCAAAATCTGCCTTAAGTGCATATTTTATCTGCCTATCCATTAATAAAATAGATGTAAATAGCCCGCAGAATATCGCTATCTGAATTATTGTAAGGATATTGGTGAAAATGAGTCTGTCGCCTGTCTTGATCACACTGCTCTTAACGGCATCGGCAAGGCTTATTCGGCGAAGCCTGAACTTGATGGCGAAACCTGAAAACAAGCCGAACAATATGGCTGTTACTGCCCATACAACGACAAGGCTTGCAAAACTGCCAACGAACGACAGGCTTGCATCAATCTCAAACAGAGTGCTGATTTTAGGCAATCCGTAAATTGTCACCAAAACCGACAAGGGCAACGAGAGCACTATCAGCATAAGCGACTCCTCTATCGACTGCCACACTATGTTGCCCGTCCGTGCGCCGTTTATCTGGCAGATTGCCTGCGTGCGAAGACGGCGGTCGGCAGTGGCCGATGCAAGGTTGACATAGTTGAAGAATGCTATGAGCAAAATAAGCAGACCAATGAAGAATGTTGTCTTGCAAAGCAGTCGGTTGCCATTGTTCTTATGGTCTTCATATCCAAAATGCTTGTCAAAATATATGTCGGTTATTGGTTGATAAACAAAATTATACCGACTGAGCTTTTCTTTGTGTATTCTTTTTACATCATCGTTCATTTTTGATTCAAACCCCTTCAAATCAGTGTGTTTTGCCATTTTTACATAAACGGAACTCATAGGATTACTCATATCCATTTCTTCCATACGCTCTTTTACCGTTAAATGTCCCTTCGTATATCTGTGGGCTATCCAAAAACTTGTTGAAAGAAATGCTGTTGGCTTGAAGGTGGCGTTTTGTGGATAGTCGTCAACCACTGCCACAACTGTCAACTCTGCAGTTCTTTCAATTGTGATACTATTAAACCTCCCTTGTGAGAAATCAATTGAATCAACACTCCATTTCACTGGCAGTGTTTCACCTACACAATGCTCCTTGCCGAAAATGTTTCTGGCCTGGCTTTGATTTAGGACTATCGACTTTTCAATATTGTCCAGATTGTAAACGTCACCCTCTATCACCTCAATGCCGAACATATCGAAGAAATTGGGCGTGACACCGCTTACTGGTATTTCATAGCCTGTCCTTTCCACTGTCACTTTGTAGTAATTGCCCGTCAAGGCACAGGCATCCTCCACTTGAGGATAGTCGGCAACCAAGGTCTTGCTCAAGACATACGGTACGCTGTTATTGATTTGGTTAAACATAGAATCGTACACATTTACTCTGTAGATTCGGTTACTGTCCTTGAAGCAACGGTTGTAGTTGTACTCGTGACTGACAAAAACCATAGCCACGGCAAACACGCCCAAGGCGATGCCGAGTCCCACAATGTTGATGATGCTATTGGACTTGTCGTTCTTGATGTGTCGCCAACTTAATAGAATGTTTTTCATTTGTAGTGTGTGTTGTTAGTTGTTAGTTATTAGTTGTTAGTTTTTGGCTGTTGGTCTTTGGCCACTTATGCCTTATGCCTTTTACTCCGTCTTTATTGCGTCAATAGGGTTTCGGGTTGATGCCTTGTAACTCTGCCACAGAATGGTTGCCACGGTGAACATAATTATGAATAGTGCTGGCAGTATGAAGTGCAAAGCCGTGACACTGATATGGTCGGTATAGTTGGCAAGGAATATGTCGGCCACCCATTTGGCCAAAAATCCCGACACTACGGCACCTGCCAATCCGTGAAGTATGTAAGGTTTTGCGAATCTCGCCATCAGCGACGGAACCGACTCGCCAAGATACTTGCGTATGCCCGTCTCCTTAACCTTCTGCTCCGCTGTGAACATTATCACGCCAAGCGAGCCGAAGCAAAGGATGAGTATGGCAAGCACGCCGAACAGAAAGATGAGTTTCTGCAGACGCTTCTCAGTAGCAATCATCTGCTCATATTGGTCGTCCATAAACCCGTAGTAAAAAAGTTCGCCTGGCGTATATGCGTTGAATGTTTCCTGAGCGAGTTTAACCACATTTTGGTGGCTTTTTCCTGCAAAGCGCACCACCACGTATCCCCAATTGACCCAATCGGCCTTGGGGACTATCACCATTGGATAATTAGGCTCGTTTAGGCTGTTGAACAGCAAATCCTTGAACACGCCGTTAATGGTTACGGCGTTGCCGTCTATCCACAACTCGCGCCCTGTGAAAAAGTCCCACCCTATCTTGTCGGCAAGAGTCTTGTTGATGTATGTGCCGAAATTATCGCTTTGGGGCTTTTCGCCCTCAATCAGTTCAAGTTGATAGGTGTCGAAAACATCCTTGTCGGTGAAATAATAGGTTATCAATGGCTTGAAGTCGGGGGCCTTTCCTTCCCAATCAAACCCGTCGCTGTTGTTTCCTATGCACGAAGGCAATTGGTTGACAAAGGCGGTGGAAAGCACGTCGGGCGACTTCTGAAGATCGTTCTTGAAGGCATCAAGTCTGTTTATGATGTTTTCGCCTACGCCAACCCACAAGGTCTGCTCGGTGTCCATTCCCGTGTCCATATTGCGCATATGCCTTATCTGGCTGGTGAAGACTCCCAATAGGATGAATATGGTTATTGAACTGACGTACATTGTAAAGATGAACGCATTGCGGAATATGCCCCGCTTGTGCTTGCGGTTGCCCGCGATGTTTCCCATTGCGCCGTTGCCCGTCAGCGCAAGCGCTGGATACGCCCCTGAAAGCAACACGGTGACGATGAACAGCATAAAGTAGAACAGCAGTGGCAAGGGCCTGAACATTTCAGATACCGACACTTGCTTTTCCAATAATGCGTCGAAGGCTGGCAAGACTGCAATTGTCAATAAAATGGCGAACCAAAAGGCTATAAGGCAAGTGACCGTGATGTCGGAAAAGATAACCTTCATCAAGTCAAGCCTGTTTCCGCCGTATGCCTTGCGCACGGCCAACTCCTTTGCCTGGTTCACGGCACGCGCCATATTCAGGTTCACGTAACTCAGCACCGATGCAAGCAGAATGAGCAATGCGATAAGGCTGAAACAGCCTACGGCAGGCTTCAGCCATTCCATACGGTGGGCCGTCAGGTGCCTCAACTTCAGCATTGTGTTGTCGCCACACTCTTTATTTATCCTATGTTGCCAACGCTGGTTCAGCACATCGGCGTCGGCAGGGTTGTGCAACAGCACGGCGGTGCCAAACGAATTGTTCCACCACGTGTCGGACCTCATTCCAAACAACTTGCAAAGCACGTCCAATCTGACAAACACGTTGGCGCGGGCGCTGTAGTAGTTGCTTCGTGGCAAATCCTCAAAAAGGCCGACAATGGTGAAATCCTCCTTGCCTTCCATTGAGACTACCTTGCCAATGGCGGGCTCGTCGCCAAAGAGCCTCTTCGACGCAAGTTCCGACACTATGGCCTCGCTCTGCCCTTCAGGAAAATGGCCCGAAATCAATTTTACGGTAAAGATGTTGAAATAGTCGCTCTCGCAACCGCACACGTCAAGCGCCTCGGTCTTGTCGCCGTACCTGAATGTCTGCGTATTGTGCAGATAACGTGTCGCATACTCTACCATTGTTGGTTCCTCGTTGGCAATGGCAGGACCTACAGCAGGCGGGCAACCGAAAAATTCTGTCGGCGTGTCACCCTCAAGATACCCGTGCACAAGAAATATATTGCTGTAGTTCTTGTTGTAACGGTCTATTGACAGTTCGTCGTTTGCCCACAGGAATATTAGCATAGCGCTTACAAGCCCCGCCACAAGTGAGCCAAAACTGAACAAGACTGACACTCCGCCCTTTTTCAAGCGTCGCACTGTTATAGATAAATTATTCATTGTCAATGAGTTTTTTGATAAATGATTATTTAAGGCTTCCGTTGAACGGCATTACATAACATTCTCAATCTTTGATATAATCTGTCCGTCGAACAAGTTGATAGTGCGGTGGGCAAAGCCTGCATCGCGCATTGAGTGGGTCACCATAACAATGGTGGTTCCCTGCTTCTGGTTCAGTTCGGTGAGCAGTTGCATAACCTCAAGACCGTTCTTTGAGTCAAGGTTGCCTGTAGGCTCGTCGGCAAGCAACAGTTTTGGGTTGGAAACCACTGCACGGGCAATGGCCACGCGTTGTTGCTGACCGCCCGACAACTGTTGCGGGAAGTGCTTTGCGCGGTGCGCGATGTTCATCTGCTCAAGCACCTTCTCCACACGCTCCTTGCGCTCGCTTGAAGGCACCTTTAGGTAAAGCAGTGGCAGTTCCACATTCTCGTAAACCGACAGTTCGTCAATCAGGTTGAAACTCTGGAACACGAAGCCAATGTTGCCCTTGCGCAGGTTGGTGCGCTGGTTTTCCTTGAATTGGGCCACATTGACGCCGTCAAAGAAATAGTTGCCACTGGTAGGGTTGTCGAGCAGGCCGATAATGTTCAGCAAAGTGGATTTTCCGCAACCCGAAGGTCCCAAAACAGAGACAAATTCGCTTTTTCTGAAATTGAGAGATACACCCTTCAACGCGTGAACGGTGATGCCCGGCATTTCCTTCAAGTCAACGATGATAGCATTGAACTTTTCAGTAGGAGCAGGACCTGCATCGGTATCATAACGAGAGTGGCAGAAAGTAGAAAGATCATTATCGATCAAGTTGTTGAGGATACCACCTTCGTCAATACGCAAGTGCTGATGATTCATCCAAATCTGAGACTTGGTAGGATCGTAGTAAACCATAATGGTAGAGTCAGCAGAATCGTCCCAAGTGCGAACTACGTTACCTTCAGCGTCAGTTACCTTAACTTCCATACCATCCTCTACATAACCAGCGTCGGTGATCAAAGGCTTGGTCAAATCTACAT
>CALABN010000055.1 GCA_937885735.1 uncultured Bacteroidota bacterium
TGCAATATGCAAAATACGGCAACAAACGCGGACTGAAACTGCGTGTGTTCAAGCGCGCGCCAATCCACGACCACTTCCGCGTGCTGCCGTCGCAACTGCAGCCTGACTTCAAGTACATAATAACAAAGCCGAACAGCGCTTTGCACGAAAATATGATAACACTACGGTTCTGGATTGTGACAATAATTCTGGCCGCATTGACAATAATAACTCTAAAAATCAGGTAACTGTGGAGAACGAAAAGTATATGGCAGTATTGGGCGCTGGCGAGAGTGGCGTAGGAACCGCCCTGCTGGCGCAGAAGCAAGGCTACAAGGTATTTGTGTCAGACTACGGAAAGATATCGGACAAATACAAGGCCGTGCTCGACGAACATAACATTGAATGGGAGGAAGGACACCACACTCTTGACAAGATTCTGTGTGCAACCGAAGTTATGAAGAGCCCTGGCATTCCTGAAAAGGCGCCAATAGTGAAATCGCTTCACGAGAAGAACATTCCGATAGTGAGCGAGATTGAATTTGCCGGCAGATACACTGACGCAAAGATGATTTGCATCACGGGCAGCAACGGAAAGACTACCACAACACTGCTTACCTACGAAATACTGAAGGCCGCTGGACTAAACGTAGGATTGGGAGGCAATGTGGGCAAGAGCTTCGCCTGGCAGGTGGCCTATGACAATTTCGACTACTACGTTCTGGAATTGAGCAGTTTTCAACTGGACAATATGTACAAATTCAAGGCCGACGTTGCCATACTGATGAATGTGACACCAGACCATCTGGACCGCTACGAGTATAAGTTCGAAAACTACCTGAACTCGAAATTCCGCATTATGCAGAATATGGACAGCAACTGCCACTTCATCTACTGCGACGACGACCCTGCAACACTTGAAAAGCTTGCCACACTGAAACAGGAAACCAACTGGATTCCTTTCAGCATCGAGCACACTGTCGACCGTGGAGCCGACCTTACAACTGACGGACAAACATTTAATATTCACCTAAACAATAATAGCGACTTTACTATGAACATCAACGAATTATCTTTAAGTGGGAAACACAACACCTACAACTCAATGGCGGCTGCAGTTGCTGCCAATGTATTGAACATCAAGAAAGAGACAATACGTGAGAGCCTGACAAGTTTCAAGGGTGTGGAACATCGTCTGGAGCCTGTGTTGAAGGTTCATCAGATTGAGTTCATCAACGGCTCAAAGGCAACCAACGTAAACAGCGCCTGGTATGCTCTCGAGAGTATGAAACGCCCGACAATCTGGATTGTTGGCGGAACCGACAAGGGCAATGACTATTCGACACTGGTTCCTCTGGTAAAGCAAAAAGTGAAGGCTATAATCTGCCTTGGCGTTGACAATACAAAGATTCACGCAGCTTTCGACGGCATTGTGGAGAACATTGTCGATACACAGTCAATGGAGCAGGCTGTAAAATCAGCATACTATATGGGCACTGACGGCGACGTTGTGCTTCTGTCGCCTTGCTGCGCAAGTTTCGACCTTTTTGAAAACTATGAAGACCGCGGCCGTCAATTCAAGGCTGCTGTAAGAAACCTGTAATACACCAGAACACTGACAATGAAGGAAACTTTCCTTAAATATTTCAAGGGCGATATTGGAATCTGGATAATCGTATTCCTGCTTTCGATAGTGTCGATGATGACTGTCTACAGTGCGACAGGCACATTGGCATACAAGAAAATGGGCGGGAACACTATGTTCTATCTCATTCGCCACGGAAGTTTCCTTTTGTTCGGCATCGGAATAATATTTGCTGTCCACAGGATAAACTACAAGGTGTTTGCAAAACTGTCGAACCTGCTTCTATATGCAAGCGTGGGTCTGCTTGTGTTCACCCTGTTGAGTGGCGTCAGCCTTAACTCGGCCTCGCGCTGGGTGTCGATAATGGGCATTCAGTTCCAGACTTCTGACTTGGCCAAACTGGCGCTTGTACTCTACGTTGCAAAGGAGCTTGGCCGACATCAGGACGACATAGACAATCTGCAAGTGTCATTCTGGCCGATAATAAAATGGATTGCCATAATATGCGGTTTGATATTCCCCGCCAACTTCTCTACAGCCGCAATGCTGTTCTTCATCTGCTGCGTGCTTATGTACATAGGCCGTATAAACGTGAAACACATTCTGAAACTGGTAGGAGTCATAGTGGTTGGACTCGGGGTTCTTCTTGCAATAGCATACGCAGTGCCTTCCATACGTAATATGGGCCGTGTGGAGACGTGGATGGGACGTATTGAGAGTTTCACTGGCACAGGCGAGCACAGCGATGCGGAACACGACTTCCAGGCCGACCATTCGAAAATGGCGATAGTTCACGGTGGCATCCAGGGGCAAGGTCCTGGCAACAGCCCCCAACGCAATTTCCTTCCTCACCCGTACTCTGACTTCATCTACGCTATTATTGTTGAAGAGTACGGAATTTTGGGCGGAACTTTCGTGCTGTTTCTATACCTGATATTGCTATACCGCGTTCGCGTGATAGTGAAAAACAGCAGAGGAAGCACTGCGGCGTTTATGTGCGCTGGACTTGGTGTGAGCCTTG
>CALABN010000056.1 GCA_937885735.1 uncultured Bacteroidota bacterium
TGCCGATTGTATCTCACTATCAGTCAACGGAATGTTAATCTTACCCTCAAAGGCGCGAATGGGCAACAAGGCTATTTCGTCTTTGGTTATCGATTTATTCATTCCAAAAATCCTCCTGCATATTATTTGCGCCACGCTCCCACGACGGACGGTCATCTTCCCTCTCAATAATCAAGGCATCGTCCTGACTCAAATTGGCACCGCCATAAATCAGATGATGCAACACCCTGACAATGTTCAGCAAGCGTTGCCCCCAATATTCACGGAAATTGCGGGCGCACTCCCAAATGGCATCGTTCATCATTTCTGGCGAACCCATCTGCATTAGTGACAGATAATCCTTCAAATCCTGAAAAATGTCGGCAAAGCCTTCAGACAGGCTTGTCATTTCATCGCTATTACGCAATGGGTCGAGTGTTTCCTTGTAATGGTCGAATCGGGCAAGTTTTTTTTCCACGGCATTGTGTACCTCATCCCATTCTTCCTGTGTGACTGTCTTTTCAATCATATCGGAATCGACAGGTTCAACCTCTGGCAGGCTCAATGTCTTGACGTAAAGCAATGGCAACAGCCGATGCGCCTTGTCGACGAAATCCTTTTGGCTGAACGATGCCACATAGTCGATAAACTTGCAATACTCGTTAGCCAACGCCGTGAAGGTTATCACCTCATCGGAATAGACTATTTTTTCAAAATCGTCAGACATTGGCAACCAGGTTAAAATCCGAACATACCATCTTCACCGCCCATTTCCTCATTCTGCTTGATGCCTTTTTCCTTCAAGTCGGACAAATATTGCTCAATGCGTTTCTTTACAGGGTCGGAAAAAAGTGCCACAAAGCGTTTCAGCGGGTCAAGTTCATTGACTTCCTCAACCATTCTGACCACCGTTGCGCCATTGTAATCGGCAAGTGTTATGCTACGGGTGAGTTCATTGCCATTGGGCTGTACCATACGGCGGACATAGTCGAACTCGCCCAAAGTCTGTGTCAACAACATTATTGAATCGCCATTGGTGTAGTATTCCATCCAGCAATCCTGACCATCGATGCTTTCCTTTTGAATCATAGAGTCGAGATTATGGCGCCACGATGGTTCTTCCCAATGGTTCGAAATATTGCCCAACACAAAGAAATACATTTGGTCAATCTTTATACCGCGCATAACTTGACGCTCGGCAGGAAGGCACAAACCAATCACAACAGGCACCAAAGCCAACAGCGCTACTGCAACCAATATTTTTGTAACAAGTTTCATATCAATGTATATTTACATTTTTCAAATATTCTTCAAAAAAAACATTCAAAGTTATCCAAATAGGTCGAATCGGCAAAAAAATATATTATAGGTGTGCCCTATATATTCCACGTTCTTGACAGGATGCATCATATTGTTGATTTAAAGTTACATACACATCAATATCGTCTATCGGGAATATTGGCAAATGGTTTTGTGTCATCCTGCATCAATAACTTACAATGACACTGAAACTAATCGAACAGCAGATTCAAGTCAAGATTAAGGAAGTCGCCGACGGAAAAACCTTCACCACCGACAACAAACGCCCTGTACGGCTTGTACTTTGCCCTGAACACTTGCAACCCACTGTTTGCAGTGCGTTGCCCGCTCTTGACCTCTATGGCGACCGTCTTGCCCCATTTAGTCAGAATGAAATCGACCTCTTCGTTCTGCTCGCGCCAATAATACAATCTGTAGCCGACCTCGTCGGCATTGTTGAGCAAATATGCGCCTACAGCAGTCTCCACCCAACGTCCCCATTGCTTGGGGTCGGTACATTCCTTCTCGAAACTTCGACCGACATATATTGTATGCAATGCGGGATTATATACCTGATATTTAGGCATCGAACTGTATTTGCGGGCAGTGTCGACTGCATATTTTTGCAATCCGCAAAGCAAGTTGCACTCATCAAGAATTTGCAGATAATTTGACAATGTGGTTACATTTCCAGCATCAGTCAACTGACCAATCATTTTATTTAACGACAATATTTTAGACGAATAACTGCAACCCAACTCGAAGAGTTGTCGCAACAATGCAGGCTTGTATATTGTTGTTGTCAACAGCACATCCTTTGAAATTGCAGATTCAACCAACGCGTCTCGCACATAGTTCTTCCAACGGTCCTCGTCGCCAATCATATCGGCACATCCGGGATAGCCACCGAAATAAATGTATTGGTTAAGTGTCCACCCAAACGCCTCACGCATTTCAGCATACGACCAATGTTCCATTCGAATTAGTTCAAAACGGCCAGCCAACGACTCCGTAAGACCTTTTTTCAACAACAATCTTGATGAACCAGACAGCAATACCTTTAGATTTCTGCCAGCAAACGTATCGGCATCCCATTCTTTTTTAACAATCTCACTCCAATTGGGCAATTTTTGAATTTCATCTATAACCAACAGATATTCAGAATGATTATTGAAATCCATTTCCATTCGGGCCTTCTCCCACAAATTGCTAATCCAATTGGCTTCAGATTCAGGCACACCGTCGGCAGTCATTGAAATATACGGTATTTTGATTTCCGACAAAACCTGACGTATGATGGTTGTCTTTCCTACCTGACGTGGCCCTGCAAGGACTTGGATGAAATGACGAGGCTCTGACAACCTGCCTAAAATTGTGGAATAATGTGTACGCTTATAATCCATAAATCATTATAAATCTTTAATTGCCACAAATATAAATCACTTTTGAGAATTTTTTCTCAATGAATTGAGAATTTTTTCTCAATGAATTGAGAATTTTTTTCTCAAATCTTTATATCTAATTTAAGTTTAATAACTTATAGAGATTAAAAAATCAACAAAAACCGACTTGGGGTTTCTTTTATGAAGTATCAAGGCATCAAAAAAAAGTGACTGATTCTTCGACATTAACAACTTAAGGTGAGTTCTAAAATTCACCGTTTGAAATGAATGTAACATAATGGACGATATGGACCTTTCAAATCCGTTGGTTTTCTCTTGTCATCTTGCTGGTCGTCAATCGGTCACAATACCTGCATTGCCCACTTCATCCGCACAGCAACCTACTCAAGGCAAAATCCGAAATCACTTTATAGAAACCACCTAAAAAATGCCTCGCAACAAGCAAAATAACCTTGCCAACACAAGCAAAACATAGGCAATATTATCCATTTTCTACCTATAACAACTAAAAATCAACACTTTATATGGCTATAAATTATTAAAAGAATATCTTTGCAATTCTATTTCAAGAATGTACTTTTGTGAATGAAAAAATATACAAATTTTTGTATAAAAATACAAAAGACATACTGTCACAAAAATGGAAAAGTACAACGATTCAATTAAAATCATGGTTGCCGACAAGAGCCACTACACATACGTGGACGAGATTCTGACAACCATAGCAGAGGCTGCAAAGGTACGTGGCACAGGCATTGCCAAGCGCAACCCAGGATACGTAAAGCAGAAAATGAGCGAAGGCAAGGCCGTAATAGCACTCGACGGCGAGAAATTTGCAGGTTTCAGCTACATAGAGACTTGGGGTGGAAAGCATTACGTAACAACATCAGGATTGATTGTTCCCGAACAATACCGAGGACACGGACTGGCTCGCCGCATCAAGCACGTAACATTCACTCTTGCACGCATGCGCTGGCCACAAGCCAAGATTTTCAGCCTCACATCAGGCGCAGCCGTCATGAAGCTGAACACCGAGCACGGATATGTTCCTGTAACATTCGCACAACTAACTGACGATGAGACATTCTGGAAAGGTTGCGAGGGTTGCATCAACCAAGACATCCTGAAACGCACCGACCGCCGGTACTGCGTGTGCACAGGCATGCTCTACGACCCTGAAAGAGCCCGCAGCGTACGCGACGCAGATGAGGAATTGGCCAACGACCCGAATGTCGTGGACATTATCAAATCAAGATTTCCAGACGGATTTCCTGAAGAAGACGCAGTAAACGAATAATTAACAAATAGAATAACAAAGATATGGAACAGAAAAAGAAAGTAGTTGTAGCCTTCAGTGGCGGACTCGACACGTCATACACGGTAATGTATCTTGCAAAGGAAAAAGGATACGAAGTATATGCAGCCTGCGCAAACACTGGCGGATTCAGCGCCGAGCAACTCAAGACAAACGAGGAAAACGCCTA
>CALABN010000057.1 GCA_937885735.1 uncultured Bacteroidota bacterium
TACAAGGCGTTAAGTTCTTCCATGGTCTTGTCAAAGTTGGCCTTCTCGTGGTCGAGTTGGTTGACGGCGATAAGCATTGACGTGTTCAAATGGTTGCAATGGCGCGAAATAGTCTGCGTTCCAACCTCAACGCCCTTTGACGCATTGATGACCATTATGGCGGCGTCAGTGACGGCAAGCGACGATATTACACCACCGACGAAATCGTCCATTCCCGGGGTGTCGATAATGTTCAGTTTTTTGTTGTTAAACTCAACGTGCAGCACTGTGGAATAGACTGAACGCCCTTGTTCGTGTTCAATTGGGTTGTAGTCAGACACCGTGTTTTGGCTTTCGACGTCACCACGACGATTGATAACCCCGGCTTCAAACATCATTGCTTCGGCCAGGGTGGTCTTGCCAGAGCCTGCCGCTCCAATTAACGAGAGATTCTTAATCTCATTAGGCTGATATACTTTCATAGTGGTATAGGTATATAGTTAAACAAAAAATGAAATTCTGACTGGAACACAATGCATAAAGTTATAAGAAATTTTTTTGAAATCCCAAAGTGAAATGGGGTGAAATTTCAAGATTGAGGCAACATAGGTTTATATGTCGCATTTCACCAACATTTTTTCAATACACAAATGAAACAACAATGATTGTCGGTCAATTTTTTAATTTTGAAGCCACAAATAGTCAACAACAGAGTTAGACAAAACGTCACTCAAAAAATAAAAATCCCGAACTCGGAATCCAAACAGTTCAGGCAACAATCAGGATCGGGCTCGGAACTAAAATTAAATGGAAATGAACCTTTTTGGAAAGACTGACAAGACATCGGCACAGATAGCAAGAAACGTTGTGGTTGAAGGCATACGATACCTTGCAAACATTGGCATTCTGTGGTACCTCAACGAGTATCTGCTGGGCAAGGACTGGCTGGCAGTATCCACTTTCATTGCATCGTTGCTGGCAGGGCTTGTCAACTATGCGCTCTGCTCCATTTGGGTGTTCCACAAGAAGAACGAAGGCGCGGGGAAAAGCCTTGTGCAGTTTGCCATTTTCACGCTGATAGGTGCCGTTGGCCTGGCCATAAACATAGGCATCACCACACTGCTTACCAACCACTGTGGCATTTATTACCTGGTGAGCAACACCATAGCACAGATTGCAGTGTTTTTCTTCAACTTCTTTATGCGCAAGAAGATAGTGTTCGACCGAAAATAATTGAAGCGCCAATGTCGGTTGTTACGACAAACTTTGCTTACTTTGCGCAAGCATTGGTCTCATAGTTCAATGGATAGAATTTCAGATTCCGGTTCTGACGATTAGGGTTCGACTCCCTATGGGATCACAATTCAACTGACAAATTAGAGGATGACACAAGTGATTGTTTTCTAAGCAACACAATCACAATCTTTCATTTACATTTTTCACACTCAAACTATCACACAATTTTCAAAAAATGTTTTTTCTCCTTTAATAAAGAATGTGTCAGAAGAACAATGTATTGATTTACATATATAAAATGATTACCTTGATTTGCTAAAAAAACAATAATTTCAAGCCTTTGTTTGTTCTGTTTTTAGGATAAAAAACAAAATTGACTAAACTAAGTAGTAATGAAACTTTATCGGTTTTTGCTGTTATTGTTTGCTCTATACATATTTGATGCCGAAGGTCAAACATTAGTCATACCCGACATTCACGGCCGTACATTTTGGAAAGATGCAGTGACTGCAAACCCTGACATGCCTGTAATATTCCTCGGTGATTATCTTGACCCTTACAGACACGAAAACATAAGCAATGAAGATGCCTTGAAGAATTTTGAAGAAATAATTGAATTCAAGAAAGCGAACCCAGACCGCGTGACTTTGCTTATAGGCAACCATGAAATACATTACATCGACAACGGTTATTACTTTAGCCGCAAAGACACCGTCAACGAGGTGCCAATACACAACCTTATTGAAGGCAACCTCCATTTATTTTCCATGGCAGCAACATATTGCATTTCAGGGAAAGACTTCCTATTTACCCATTCTGGCGTATTGGTCAGTTGGTGGAGAAAGCATAATGACGACTCTTTGCAACCAACAGCCATCAACATATCCAACAATCTGAATGAGAAATTGAACAACAAGGATACATTAAGTAAATTTATTGATGAGGCATTAATGGAAATTGGGAAAAACAGAGGCGGAGACGCAGATGCAGGGTCATGTGTATGGGCAGACGTTGAAGAATTCGGCATTCAGCAAGAATTTTTTGAATCGACTTATCAAGTGTTTGGACATACACAACAACGAAAAAAAGCCATAATCAAAAAGAATTATGCCGATTTGGATTGTCGCAGGGCATTTGTCATTGACTCGCAAGGCAGAATAAAAAAACTATGAGCGTCAAATCCATGCAAAAACATCATAAGCCTATTTTCATAAAACCGGCCTGCATTTTAGTTTGATGCATAAAAAATCCCTCAAATCGCTATTTGTTCTATTTTTGAAAATGAAATAAGGCATCAAGCATTAATTTGGAAAACGACGACAAACATATTGCCCGACTGAAGGAACTTGTGGCGGTACTGCCCGACAGCCCTGGCGTTTACCAATATCTCGACAAGAACGGGACAATAATCTACGTTGGCAAGGCAAAAAGGCTGAAACGGCGCGTATCGTCGTACTTCAACAAGTACCAGGACCGTGCGAAGGTGCGCATTCTCGTTCGCAACATTGCCGACATCAAGCACATTGTGGTTGACACCGAGCAAGATGCGCTTCTGCTCGAGAACAACCTTATAAAAAAATATCAGCCACGCTACAACTCGCTCCTAAAGGACGACAAGACATATCCGTGGATTTGCATTAAGAACGAGCCTTTCCCGCGCATCTTCTCCACACGCAATTTCATCCGCGACGGCTCATCGTACTTCGGACCGTACACTTCGGGCTTCTCGCTGAAGATAATGCTCGACCTCATACGCCAACTATATCCGCTACGCACCTGCGCCCTCAATCTCAGCCATCAGCAGATTGCCAAAGGCAAATACAAAATCTGCCTTGAGCATCACATAGGCAATTGCCTGGGACCTTGCGAAGGACTTCAGACCGAGGAAGATTACGCATTGGCTATCAGCAACATAAAGGAGATTCTGAAGGGCAACTCAAATGCCGTTGTGGCGTTGCTTAAGGATAAAATGAAAGCTTTAAGTAACGAGATGAAATTTGAAGAGGCCCAAAAGGTTAAGATAAAGCTGGACCATCTTGTCGAATTTCAAAGCAAATCGACCATTGTAAGCCCTACCATCCACAATGTTGACGTATTCTCGATAATTGACGATGACGACTGCGCCTACATCAACTTTATGAAAGTGGTAAACGGTGCAATTGTGCAGGTGCATACCTTCGAGATGCAGAAACGTGTTGACGAGGAGCCCGAAGAGATTCTGCTTTCGGTAATTGAAGAGTCGCGACAGCGCTTGCTAAGCACATCGTTCGAGATTATTGTGCCGTTTGAAATCGACTTTGAACTGAACGGCATCGAGTTTACCATTCCACAACGTGGCGACAAGAAGAAACTACTTGAATTGAGCCAACGCAACGCATTGACTTACAAGAACGAAAAACTGAAGCAACAGATGAACCGCAGTCCCGAAAAACGTGTCGAAAGAATAATGGAGACCATGAAAAAGGACTTGCGACTGAAGGAATGGCCGACACTGATTGAGGGTTTCGACAACTCGAACATTCAAGGCACAAACCCTGTGGCTTCGTGCGTGGTTTTCCGCAACGGCAAGCCGTACAAGCGCGAATACCGACATTTCAACATAAAGACCGTGGTTGGCGCCAACGACTTTGCATCAATGGAGGAAATTATATACCGCCGATACCGCCGGCAATTGGACGAAGGCAACCCGCTGCCGCAACTAATACTCATCGATGGCGGCAAGGGGCAACTTGGCGCCGCCATCAACAGCCTTGAGAAACTGGGGCTAATGGGCAAGATATCGATAATAGGCATTGCCAAACGGCTCGAGGAGCTTTACTTCCCTGGCGACCCTGTGCCTTTGTATCTCGACAAGAACAGCGAGACGCTCAAAGTGCTGCAAAACGTGCGCAACGAGTCGCACAGGTTTGGCATAACGTTCCATCGCGACAAACGCTCGATAAACTTCCTGGTATCGGAACTTGACGGCATAAAGGGCATCGGCGACAAGACCAAAGAGGCTCTTTTCAACGAACTGCATACCATTGACGCCATGCGCAAGGCTTCGTTTGAAACTCTTGAAAAGGCAATCGGGCGGGCAAAGGCCGAACTGGTTTACAATTATTTCAAGCAAGGAAGGTTGGATTTGTGATGTCTTATAGTGACTGGAACCTGGTGTTGAGTAAAGTTGAAGGGTTTAGAAGTTGATTCTCTTTAAATTGTTAATTATTAATTGTTAACTGTCAATTGATTTTCCTTGTCACTCTTCTACAATATCTTTATGGCAATGATGGCGCAAGCCTCGGCATCGGCAAGGGCGTGGTGATGGTTTTCAAGGTTAAATCCACAGGCTTTTGCCACTGTATGCAACTGATGATTTGGTAGTTGTTTTCCGAAATGGCTTCGTGATGCACGGCAAGTACACTTAAACTCATAGTTTGGATAATCCATTTCATATGCCTGAAACACTGCCTTTAAACATCTTTCGTCGAACGGGCTGTTATGAGCCACTAGCGTAAGGCCTTCCAGCTTGGGTGCAATCTGCCGCCACACGTGCGGAAATTCCTGAGCGCTATCAGTATCGTCTGGGCCAAGCCCATGAACCATTTGGCAATAATAGGCATAGTAGTTTGGCGTTGGCTTGATTAGGCTGTAAAACGAGTCGGCAACCTTCCCGTCGCGCACAATAACGATACCCATGCTGCATACACTTGTGGGCGAACCATTGGCGGTTTCAAAATCGATGGCTGCAAAATCTTTCATTCGTATTGCTTCAGTTGGAATTCATTTGCTTGTCAAACTGTTATCTATGCGAGTATCAAAAGACAACAGGCCAATATAATGTTGAGAGGTCGAGATGTTTAGTTTTTGGTAAAGTTGAATTATTTAGTGCCTAGTGCCTCGTAATTGTTAATTATTAATTGTCAACTGTTAATTGGGAAATCCTAAATCCTAATTCCTACATCCTAAATATATACGTTTTGCCTCGTTGCCACATTTGACAATGTAGATGCCTTCACGTTGCATTGCAATTTCTGTAGAAAGCGACGCATTTCTACGTGCCACCAATCGGCCCATAACATCATAGACGTAAATGTCGGAAGTGGCATTTTCAACTACAATCACGTTGCTATATGAGTAAATGGACACGGTTGGCACAATCTCATTTTCTATATCAGTAGGCACACCGTTTAAGGCTAAAGCGCCCCAGGCATAATTCTCAAAATGAGTTGCAGTACCGCTGTATTCAATGTTTTTTACATTGTAGAACGCCACTTCGTATATTTCTGTCACAGTATTAGGAATTACAACAGAATTCAAACCTGTGCAATCGTAAAATGCACCGACGTCTATCGTTGTAACTGAATTAGGTATAGTTAATGTGACCAAACTAGTACATCCTGCGAATGAAAAATAATTAATTCTTGTCACAGAATTAGGTATTTCAACAGAAATCAATCCTGTACACCCACAAAATACCTGATTTCCAATTGAATTTATGGAATTAGGCATTTCGATTGAAGTCAAATTTGTGCAATAGTAAAAAGATTTGTTTCCAATCTCAGTAACAGTATTGGGAATAGTCACTGATGTTATTTCACTGTTGTTGCATAACGCATTATCACAAATTATTTTTACTGTATTAGGAATGACTACATCTCCACCATTGCCAATATAAGCAGAAAGCCTTGTTTTTTCTTTATCTTCAAAGATGAAATCACCGTCAGTTATTCCGTTTATAGTTTTTGCACCCCAATACTTATTCCATTCTTCGTATGAAGTATCGCCATTGTAGACAACGTTATTTACATTATAAAATGCATTGTTACCTATACTTGTCACTGAATTAGGAATTATTAATGGAATTATACTGATACAATCGTAAAAAGCTCCATATTCAATTTCTGTAACCGATTGTGGTATTTCAATGTCAGTTAAATTCATGCATGATTCAAATGCATTAGAACCAATTCTGACAACTGAATTTGGTATGACAACAGAAGTCAAACTCGTGCAATTATCGAAAGAATAATTACCTATGCTTGTGACTGAATTAGGCAATGTGACAGAAGTTAATTCGCTACAAAATGCGAAGGCGACATCGCCAATAATGGTTATAGAATTAGGTATTGTTGCCGATGTCAACTTTGTATGGCTAAACGCATTAGGGAAAATAATCTTACAATTCTCGTTTATGTCACACGAAACAATGTCAGATGACTTAGCCTTAAACAGATATAAAAATGGATTTGCCTTACTGCCTAAATAAAGAGCATTGTCATATTCATTGAATTGCAAATTAGTACAACCATAAAACATTCCAATATTGATGTTGGTAAGGTTGGATTTGTCGTCAAATAATACACTAGACAGGTTGTTACAATTACCAAAAGCATAGGAACCAATGCTTGTAGTAGAATTGGGAATGAAGATCGAATCCAATTCAGTGCATCTTTGAAAAGCATGTGAACAAATTAATTTGCAATTCGAACTAATTTTGCACGATGTAATTTCTTCTGATTTTGCCTTGGCCAACACTAAATACGGATTATTTGGATTTCCCAAATAGCAAGCATTGCCGTAAACATTATATTGTAAAGAGTCACAATCTTCAAATGCGTAATCGCCAATTTCTGTTATGGAATTTGGTATAGTAACTTTAGTTAGCCTAATACAATACAAAAATGCACAGTCACCAATGCTTGTTACAGAATTAGGTATGCTCACCAATGTCAAATTAACGCATTCAGAAAACGCTTCATCACCAACTCTAGTTACGGAGTATGTTTTATCTTCATATTCAACAACTTCTGGAATCTCAACATTTGTTAGTTCACTATAATCCCGATATTCAAGTGTTTTCGAAGTTCCCATAATAGTTGGCTTCTTCATGTCTACAACAATCCTCGTGTCCTTATATGTCACCTCCACTGTACTGTCACTTGTAATGTTGTAGCACAAATCCCCGCTCATAAAATCATAAGCCTTTGAGCTGAACGTAAGCGCCACAAGCATAAAGGTGGCAATGATGATGCGTTTCATAAAATATTTTTTTCGATTTTCAAATGTATGCAAAAGAATGAGCCTTTACAATGGCATATGCCACAATTTTCCACATGCAAAAAGGGCTAAACCGATGATATTTCATTCGGTTTAGCCCACTTAAATCTTATATTTCGGCAAAGTCCATCAAGACGTGCATATTGAACATTGATTGTTTATGCTTTGCACTCTTAATCATCAATGCGCCTCGAGCCAATTGGCGCCAATGCCTACTTCGGCCGTCAGCGGAATGCTCAGGCTAATGGCGTTTTCCATTTCACGCTTCACAATCTGGCTCAGTTGCTCAACTTCGCCAGCGGCCACGTCAAACACAAGCTCGTCGTGTACCTGCATTATCATTGCCGACTTCAAGCCTGCCTCTTTCATCTTTTGGTGGACGTTTATCATTGCCAACTTTATTATGTCGGCGGCAGTGCCTTGAATAGGCGCATTTATGGCATTTCGCTCTGCGGCGCTACGCACAAGGCTATTGGCCGACTGCAAGTCGGGAAGATAGCGGCGGCGGTGGCACAAGGTCTCGGTATAGCCGCAATCGCGCGCCACGCGGATGCTCTTGTCCATATATTCCTTGACACCGGGGAAACTCTCAAAATAGCTGTCGATAATCTCCTTTGCCTCGGAAACCTTGATGCCTGTGTTTTGCGACAATCCGAACGACGATATTCCGTATATGATGCCGAAGTTGGCGCTTTTGGCCTTACGGCGCTGCTCTTTCGAGACTTGCTCCACTGGCAGATGGAACAGGCGGGCGGCTGTAGCCGAGTGAATATCCTGATTGGCGCGGAAAGCTTCAACCATTGCCGCGTCTTGGCTCAAATGCGCCATCAGCCTGAGTTCTATCTGCGAATAGTCAGCCGCGAGAATGCAGCCACCGTCTTCGGTTGCCGCAAACGCCTTCCGCACCGTGCGCCCAATCTCTTCGCGTATAGGAATGTTTTGCAGATTCGGGTTTGTGGAACTCAAACGGCCTGTAGCCGTAATTGTCTGATTGTATGATGTATGAATGCGTCCAGTCTTGCTGTGGACAAGCTGCGGAAGCGCTTCAACATACGTTGAAAGCAGCTTTTTCAGCGACCTGTATTCCAGAATAAGCGGTACAATAGGGTGCTTGTCGGCAAGTTTTTCAAGCACATCTTCGGCTGTTGAGTATTGCTGTGTCTTGGTTTTGGAAGCATTTCCTATTTTCAGGCGGTCGAACAGTATGTCGCCCAACTGCTTAGGCGACGATATGTTGAACTCTGTTCCAGCCTCCGCATATATCTTTTTTTCTATAACGCCTATATTTGCCCGCAGTTCCTCAGCGTAACTGTCAAGCACGTGTGTGTCAATTTTCACGCCCGTATATTCCATATCGGCAAGCACAGGAATGAGCGGTGTTTCGATTCCGAAGAAAAGGTCAAGCATGTTGTTCTTCCGCAATTCGTCCTCGAGCAAAGGTTTCAGGCGGAAAGTTACATCGGCATCCTCGCAGGCGTAGTCGCGCAGCAGATTCAGTTCAACGCCACGCATAGTTATTTGTCCCTTGCCACGCTTGCCTATCAGTTCTTCGGTTTTTATTGTGCTGTATTTCAGATATTTTTCAGCCAGAATGTCGAGATTGTGACGCTGTTCAGGCTGAATAAGGTAATGGGCAACCATTGTATCGAACAGGCGTCCAGCCACTTCCACGCCATAGTTTTTGAGTACAAGAATATCGTACTTTATGTTTTGGCCGATTTTTGCGATGCCGGCATTTGCAAAAAATGGCTTGAACCGGTCGACAATGGCTTGGGCCTCGGCTTGGTCGGCAGGCACAGGTACGAGCCAGCCCGACTTCTCTTTTGTGGTGAACGACATTGCCACCAGTTCGGCACTGTGAATGTCGAGCGATGTGGTTTCGGTATCGAAGCAGACTTCCTTGCATTCAAGCAGATGATTCAAAAGCGCAATCTGTTCGTCGGCGGTTTGGGCAATGCGGTAATCGGGCTTAATGTCCTTTATGGTCTCAAGTTTCTGCCTTGTCTCTACAACCGGAATGTCGCCGAAATCGAACAGCGAGCCTTGCATAGGGTCGGCATTGGAAGCAGCCGCCACGCTTTTCTGCGGCGATGCCTGGCTTATTGCCCTGTTGAGCATATTGCGGAACTCAAGTTCTGCGAATAGGTCTGTAAGTTTTGTTATGTTTGGCTCTTCGCGCCTATATTCATCGGCATTGAAATCGACTGGGGAATTGGTGTTTATGGTTGCCAACACCTTCGACAATTCAATCTGCTGGCGGAAATTCTCCATATTCTCCTTCTGTTTGCCCTTCAGTTTGTCGATATTGTCATAAATGCCCTCAATTGAGCCGAAATCGGCAATCAGTTTCTCGGCGCTTTTTGGCCCTACGCCTGGACACCCTGGAATATTGTCGGATGTATCGCCCATAAGACCCAAAAGGTCAATAATATGGTCGGGTGTGACGGCAAATTTCTCCTTCACCTTGTCAGCGTTCCAAATCTCAATGTCGCCACCCGAACGTCCTGGCTTATATACAAACACGTTATCGCGCACCAATTGTGCGTAATCTTTGTCGGGAGTCATCATGTAAACGGTGAATCCTTGTGCCGATGCCTTGTGGGCAAGCGTTCCTATTATGTCGTCGGCCTCAAATCCCTGAACCTGAACAACAGGTATGCGCAAAGCCGAAATCACTTCCTTTATCAGCGGGATTGATTGCCGCATGTCTTCGGGCATGGCCTCGCGGTTTGCCTTGTATTCCGGGTACATCTCATGACGGAAAGTTGGCCCGTGCGGGTCGAAAACTACGCCTATGTGGCTCGGATTCTCTTTCTGCAACACCTCGAGAAGCGTGTTTGTAAACCCGAACACAGCCGAAGTGTTCACTCCCTTTGAATTGATTCGCGGACTTTTGATGAATGCGTAATAGGCACGGTAGGCCAGTGCGTACGCATCGAGCAAGAACAAGGTTTTATCTGCCATAATTCCATTTGTTAGGTTAGCGAAGGTAGGCAAATAATGTAGGATTTTTCAATTCAGAATGAAAATTCAAAATGAAAAAAAGCAACAGGCCGAAGACCATTGCCATGTATTGTTGAGAGGGTGAGGGTCGAGAGGTTGAATTTTGGGCAAAGTTGAAAGTTGTATTTTTTAGTGCCTAGTGCCTGGAACCTAGTGTCTGGTGTTGGGTAAAGTTTAAGGTTGAAAGTTGAATCGTGTAGAGATTGAGAAAATTCCAGCTGTAGGGACGTCGCGCGCGGCGTCCACTGTGTAAAGGTCGAGTAGTTTAGAGGTTTTGTTATTGTGAATTTTTCCTTTCTCTGTGGTTCTTTGTGAATTCTCTGTGGTTCTTCGTGTAACTTAAAGATTACACTGAGTTGCACAGAGTTTTTCATTTGATAAAGTTGAGAAGTTTTGTTATTTGAGTTTTGAATTTATTTTCAGATGTTTTTCTAGATTTCATTTTGATTTCGAGCATCTTTGATGCGATCCTTTATAAATGATTCTAAAAAGCGAGGCATTCGAACGTATTTTTAATAAGGATTTTGGTTGTGTGTTTTTTGCAACAAAAATCTCAAACCATAATTCTCAACAAAATGCGCAACAGTTCGTTGCTTTTTTACGGCATTTTTTGTGGATCGCCCTATGGGCTCGAAATCTAAACAAAAATCATTGTGAAAATCCTTAACCAATCTGTTTGCGGAACATTTGTGAATTGTGATTCCGAAAGCTTTCGGGACTACATCCTAAATAAAAAGAGCAACAGGCCGAAACCCATTGCCCTTTATTATCAATTGTCAATTATCAATCCCGATAGCTATCGGAACCAATTCTGTGAAACAACCACCCGTTTTGTTTCTGCACCACATTTCACAATGTAAAGTCCTTCGCGTGACATTGCTATTGAGACGTTAGGCGCAACGTCTCTACGAGCGACAAGGCGACCTGTGGCATCATATACGTAGATGTCGGCATCGGCATTTTCTACAACTATCACGTTGTGGTGGGCGTAGATGTTGACGGCTGTGGCGGCATCTTCGGCTATGCCTACATAGCCCCATTCAACAGGACAGTTGTCTGGATTCCAGTCTTTCTTCCATTCGTCTGGTTTTGAGTTTGCCTCGCAGAATATCGACAGGTTGTCGCAGCCTTTGAATGCAGACGAACCCACGGCTTTTACTGAAAGCGGTATGACTATGTTTTCCATAGCCGTGCAGCCATTGAACGCATCCTTGCTTATATTCACAACATTTCCTGAAAGGGTAACAGATGTCAAAGTCTTGCAGTCACGGAACGCATCCATACAGATGCTTACCACCGAGCCGGGAATAGTCACATCTCCGCCTATTCCATTGTATTTTACAAGCTGTGTCCTTTCCTCATCGACATATTCAAACTCCTGCGTTGGCTCCTGTTTTGCAATAACCTTGCCGCATACCGAGCAATGCTGCCCTTCGGACAAGCCTTCGGTGGTGCTGGTGGCTGGAATTGCCTCGTCTATCACTATTGTATGCCCGGATTCCGGGATTATTTCCTGTTTGGCCAGCACTTCGCCACAAACAGAGCAGAACCTGCCTTCAGTCAAGCCTGTTGCAGTACAAGTGGCATCAACGGCGGGGACGACAGATTCCTTATGGCCTAAAGCCGCAATGGTATCTTGTTTGACAAGCACCATATGACAAACTGAACAATGAGAACCATCTGTCAACCCAAATCTTGTACATGTAGGCACAACTGCATTGTCAACAACAACAGTGTGGCCAGTGGCAGGAATAGTCTTTTGCTCCTCTATGACTGTATTGCAGACCGAACAATGCTTGCCTGCTGTCTTTCCAAATGTGGTGCAAGTGGCCTCAACGGCACTGTCTTCTACTATTGTATGAGGAATGGCAGGTATGGTGTTTTGCTTTACAAACACATCGCCACATAACGAACAATGCCTGCCCTCGGTAAGGCCGTCATGCGTACAGGTAGCTGCGACGGCTGCATCCTCAACAATATTATGAGATATGACAGTAATTGTGTTTTGTCTTACAAGCACCTCTCCGCAAACCGAACAGTGCTTACCCTCGGTAAGACCAGAATGTGAACATGTGGCAGCCACAGCTGCATCTATGACAACAGTATGATCCACTACGGGTAAAATTTCTTGTTGTACAATTGCCAACCCACAGACACTGCATCGTACGCCATCTGTAAGCCCGGTATGCTCGCAAGTAGCAGTTTTTCCCGGCACAAACTCATTCTTGTGCCCTGCTGGAATTAAACTTTGTTCAATAAATACGGCATTGCAAACTGAACAATGTGCACCCTTGGTCAAGCCTGACATAGTGCATGTTGCAGCAACCGCATTGTCTACTACTGTGTCATGAGGCGCAAAAACGGCTGTCATTGCAACATTCTTTACCATCTGCATATCCATTTGGGCATTTTCACTGTAGCTACTAATTTCACCATCAGTCCATCTGACAAAATGATACCCCTCGGAAGGTATGGCTACAAAGCTGGCAGTAGATCCGTCACAATAAAGGCCACTGCCCACCACTGTTCCATAATCATCTACATTGGCTGAAAGGCTGGCTCTCTTGCACCCCCACATAACTGGACAATGATTTGGGTTCCAATTGACATTCCAACCTGATGGTCTTGAACTTTCCTGGCAAAAAATAGTTATTTTTCCACAATCTTTGAAGGCATTGTTTCCAACGCAAGTTACTGTATCTGTCAATTCTATGAATTGCAATTGACTACAACCGGCAAACGCACCATCGTAAATTATCTTGCACCCCTGAGGCAACTCGAAAGATGTGATTGAGTTTTGCGTTGATGCCACCTTTACCATACAAATGTATTTGTCATCGTCGTTACCTAAATACAAGGCATCGCCGTACTCGTTAAATTTCAAAACATTGCACCCCAAAAAAGCCTCACTGCCAATGGTTTTGACCGAGTTAGGAATGGACAACGAAGCAATCCTTGAATTGTAAAACGCCCTATCTAAAATGGTTGTAACAGATTCAGGTATTGCCACATCCACCCCGCTACCTATAAATTTTACAAGTTGCGTTTTCTCTTTATCTACATAAACAAAATTGCTGTCTATTACATATAAAGTCAAGGCGCCCCATGGACTGCCTGTCGCCGAACCCGCATATGCGATTTCCTTCACATTTAGAAATGCATTATTGCCTATTGTGCCCACTTTGTCTGGAATTAAAATCAACGGCAATTTTGTACAACCTGAAAATGCATATTGATTTATTGAGACAACCGAACTAGGTATATTTAATGAGGTCAAGCCTGTGCAACCATAGAACGCTCTTTCGCCAATGCTGGTGACTGAATTGGGAATTGATACAGATTTCAAACTTTGGCAACCATAGAATACATAATTGCCGATGCTGGTGACTGTATTTGAAATAGACACCGAAGTCAAGCCTGTACAATTATAGAACGCATAATTGCCAATGCTGGTGACTGTATTGGGTATGCTCACCGAGGTCAAGCCTGTGCAACCATAGAACGCTCTTTCGCCAATGCTGGTGATTGTATTGGGTATAGATACTGATTTCAAACTACTGCAACCATTGAACGCATAATTGCCAATGCTGGTGACTGTATTGGGTATGGTCACCGAGGTCAAGCCTGTGAATCCATAAAACATATGGTCACTAATACTAGTGAATGAGCTTGGTATGATTATAGAAGTAGGACTAGTGCAATTATTAAATGCATTGTTAAAAATAGTGGTTACATTTTCTGGAATAGTAACGGTTCCACCACTGCCTATATACTTCACTATTTGGTCCTTCTTTCTGTCTGTATATTTGAAGTTTTTATCCTTTATTTCAATCACTCGCCTTGCGCCCCAAGGCTTGCCAGTTGTCAACGTACCTTCATATATGATTGAAACTACATTCTTGAAGGCATTTTCACCGATGCTTGCAACTGAGGCAGGAACCTCAAGCGAGTCTAACTTGCTACACCCATTAAACGCTTCAATGCCAATGGTTTCTACTGAACGTGGAATATTGATTGTCTTGAGTTTGGAGCAACCCTCAAAAGCATATTTGTCTATTGTTGTCACGTTCCCTAAAATCTCAACTGTTTCCAGATTGCTACATGAGCCAAATAAATCATAGTCAATAACTGTTACCAAACCAGGTATTGTAACAGATGTCAAGCTTGTACAACCCGTAAAAGCTCCCACCCTCATGGTTGTCACAGAATTGGGAATAGTTATCGATGTCATGCTTTGACATCCATTAAATGCATTTGCTTCAATAAATTTACAGTTATTGTTCACCTCACATGAGGTGATGTCTCTAGATTTTGCTTTGACAAGGAACAAGTATTTGTTTTCGGAATTACCCAAATAGAGTGCATTGTCGTATTCATTGTATTGCAGTGCATTGCAAGAATTAAAACAATAATATCCAATGCTAGTTACAGAATTAGGAATTTCAATACTGACCAGTTTGCTACAGCCATAAAACGTATTGAGGCCTATGCTAGTGACTGTATTTGGAATAGTGATGGATGTCAATCCATTGCAACCATAGAACGCATAGTCACCAATGCTTGTTACAGAAGCGGGCACATTATAGGTTCCTGTCCTTCCTATAGGGCACCAAATTATTTTCGTCTTTTTCTTGTCAAAAAGCACTCCATCCACTACAGTGAAATAATTGTTGTCACTGGCAACCGTCAAGGAACTTAACTTGCTACAATTTGAAAAAACATTATTGCCTAAAGTGGTGACTGATGCAGGAATGTTAAACGAAGTCAATTCCCTACATCCACTGAATGCGTAATTGCCTATGCTGGTAGTCTTATTTGAAATGGTTATGCTTTTCAATCCACTGCAACTGGAGAATGTCTCTGCCTTGATGCTGGTGACAGAACTCGGAATAGTGATTGATGTCAATCCACTGCAATATCTAAACGCAGAACTTTCAATGTTTTTGACTGTATTGTTGATGGTGATTGATGTCAAATTGACACACTCGTAAAAGGCGTTTTTCCCTATAGTAGTCACCGAACTGGGGACAGTGTAACTCCCAGTTTTTCCTGTCAGGCAACACACCAGTGTTGTCTTGTCTTTATTAAACAAGACACCATCTGATGAAGAGTATTTGGCATTATTGGCATCGACGTTTATTTCCGTCAGATTGTCACAACCACAGAATACCAATTCACCAATGCTGGTGACAGATTGTGGTATGGTTATGGATGCCAAGCCTGCACAACCAAAGAACGCATAATCGCCAATGCTTGTTACTGAATTAGGAATGGTCAACGATGATAAACTTGTGCAACTTTCGAAAGCATTATTGCCAATGCTTGTTACAGAATTTGGAATGTCAACCGAGGTCAAGCCACTGCAACCCAAGAACGCACTCGAGCCAATGCTGGTGACGGAATTTGGAATGGTTATTTTCGTCAATTTATTACAATAGCTAAATGCACTGTTACCAATGCTTGTCACCTTATATGTCTTGCCAGAATAATTATCGGTTACAGAACTTGGTATGTCGATAGTGGTTACACCGCTCAATATAGAATAACACATTGAAACGGCTACTGTATAAGGTTCCGTATCGGATGTAATATTATATCCTAAATCACCTGTGATAAAATCCGTTCCTTTAGATGTAAAAGTGAATTCCAATAATAAAAAAGCGGCAAATATGATGCGTTTCATTTCGTTATCGTTTATTGATTAATAGTTCTATTATTTTACAATGGCAACCCTTATGGTTGAAACTCCTGTTTTTACAATAAATATTCCTGCGTCCTGCATGGTTATCTCTGTCGAGGCGTTGCACGCAACATCCCTTCGTGCAATCAAGCGGCCCATGGCATCATAAACAAAAATGTCGGAATCAGCGTTTTCGACAACTATCACGTTGTGATGGGCATATATGTTGACCGCACTGGATTCGACAGGTTCAATGCCAGTTGTCAGCCTTGTTCCTGTTGCCAAATGAGTGTCTTTCTCGCCACAACCATAATCGCAAACGGCAGTTTCTGTTCCATCCTCATCAAATGTGGCATCGTTGTTGTAGATGTAATAAGTAAATTCGTGGCTCAACTGAGCAATGGCATCTTGCTTCTGCAACACTTCATTGCACACCGAGCAATGCATGCCAATAGACAAACCCTCATGGGTGCATGTGGCAGCAACGGCACTATCTATGACAACGGTATGCCCTGTAGCTGGCACAATATCTCTTTTTACAAATATGGTATCACAGGCCGAACAATGTTTGCCTTCAGTCAAACCTGCACTAGTGCATGTGGCAGATATGGCATTGTCTACCACAATGACGTGTCCCGTTGCTGGAATGTTTGTTTGTTGTGTCAATTGTTTGTTGCATACCGAGCAATGCAGTCCTTCGGTCAGTCCTGACATGGTGCAAGTTGCCGCAACAGCGCTGTCAACAACCATAGTGTGATCTTTCATAGGAATTGTTTCCGGCTTGACAAGCACACTGTTGCACACAGAGCAATGCTTGCCGGCAGTGAGTCCTGTTTGAGTGCATGTGGCTTCAACCTTATCGTCAATGACAACAGTATGTTCCAACATGGCTATTGTGTCTTGCTTTTCAATGACCAAATTGCAATATGAGCAATGTTTGCCTGTTGTAAGCCCCACATGCGAACATGTTGGTGCAACTGGGGCATCTTCAACTACATTGTGGTCTACAAATGGAATATCCTCTCTTTTTTGAAGTATCTCGCCACAAACAGAGCAATGAGAACCCGCTGTCAGACCTATATGATTGCAAGTGGCCTGGACAGCGCTGTCAACAACCACAGTATGTTCCTTGGCTGGAATTGGATCCTGAGCCACAAGCTCCATATGGCAAACAGTGCAATGCTTGCCATCCGTCATACCCGAGCTCGAACAAGTGGCAGGATAGCCCGCATCAACAACTTCCGTATGGCCTAATGCAGGGATAATGCATTGCTTGGTTATGATGACATTACATACAGAACAATGGGTTCCTCCCGTCAAACCGGAATTGAGACATGTTGCTGGAACTTCAGTGTCAACTGCAATTGTATGCTTCTCAAAAATGGCAGTTAGATTCATATCGGAAACTACTCTTATTGTTCGGTTTTGTTCAGTATTGACAATTGTTTTTCCGTCTTCGCTCCATCCAACAAAATGGTATTGATTAGAACAATCCACTCCTATAGTTGCTATTGAACCTGAAACATAAAACCCGCTCCCTATTGCAGTGCCATATGCCTCATTATTGACAGACAAAGTCAGTGACCTACAATCCCAATAAATATTATAACCACCGTATATTTCAGCATCCCAAATACTACTCCAACCAGCTGGTTCAGTTTTGGCTTGACAATAAATATTTATTCCTTCACACCGTCTAAAAAGTCCATAATCAGTTTTTACTACTGAACTTGGAATATATATTGACTTCAATCTTGTACAATAATAAAACGCACCTTCCTCTATATAAGTAACAGTATTAGGAATAGTGACTGATGTCAATTTATGGCATCGCTCAAAAGCCACAAATCCAATGTGAGTAACTGTAGTGGGTATGACGTAATCACCAGCCTTTCCTCCTGGATAACAAACCAACGTGGTCATATCTTTGTTAAAAAGGACTCCGTCGACAGAAACATATTTTGGATTATCCTTATCAACGTTTATTGCAACCAAACTGGAACAGCCTCTGAATGTCCTGTTGTCGCTAATATTAGTAACCGTCTTGGGAATATTTATTACTTCTATGCCTATACAAAAATCAAACGCATGGTCAGAAATTCCCGTTACCGTGTAAGTAGTGAATCCAAAAGTCACTTTTTCAGGGATATTCACTATAGTCAAACCACTATATGATCTGGGATTATCTTCACTCGTTTCTCTAGACGCCACAGTTGCCGTTGCTTTAGTACTATTAAGATCATATAGTATGCCATCAATATTAGTATACCCATGGACATTAAGCATTCCCGCCACAACCAAAATGGTTGCAAGAAAAAGTCTTTTCATAACGTTGTCAAAAAAAATGATTAGATAGTTTTCAAATATATAAAATATTGTAACCTATTTAAATGTTTGTAAAAAAAATTGACTGAAGTATAGATTCAAGTAGCAAGAGCAATTTTATAAAAAATTTTTAAAGAACACTTGTTTAGGGCAACGGAAAGACAAT
>CALABN010000058.1 GCA_937885735.1 uncultured Bacteroidota bacterium
CGAATGTCTCGTCCAAATGTTCGAGAACGTCTTCAATACCCATTTGTGCGGAGTTGCCGACAGCCCAGACGCTGCTGAACGTAAGACCGTTGGTCATGCCGTATTCTTTGATGAAAACGGCGGTAGCACCGGAACCGGTGATGAATTCAACACCCTTAGGATCCAAGGTCGGAATAGGAGCGTCGAAAGCACCGCAGTAGTTGGTGTTGAGGAAGCCGGTACAGTTCGGTCCGATGAGAGAACCGTTCACGCTGTTCACGTGGTCGACGATTTCCTTTTCGAGTTTGGCGCCTTCTGCGTTTTCCTCGCTGAAGCCTGCGGATACGATGATGAAGCCGCCGGTGCCTTTCTGGTGAGCCAGTACGTCAACAGTGTGCGGACAGAACTTTGCTGCGATGGCCATGATGGCGCAATCTACTTGCGGAAGATCTTCTACGGTGTGATAACATTTGATGCCGCGGATTTCATCTTCTTTCGGGTTCACTAAATAGATGTCACCTTTGAAATTGCTGTTCAGCAGGTTGACAAGCAGTTTGCCACCGGGTTTGTGTTCATCGGTGGAAGCACCGCAGATGACGATGCTCTTGGGGTTGATGAGTTTTGGATTGATCATACTTGATGTTGGTCTCCGATTACGCTCGGAGTGGCGTTCTTGTTGTTATGTATTATATTGTATTAATTGCTTTCGAACGATTAGCCTGCGATGTCCTTTTTCAACTGCTCGATTTTGGCGTTGAGACGGGCTTCTTCAGTGGCAATGTCGCTTCTTTTCTTGATATGCTCGATGACGCTGAAGTAGAACTTGATTTTGGGTTCGGTGCCTGACGGGCGCACGGTGATCTTGCTGCCGTCGGCTGTGAAGAACTGCAGTACGTTGGAGGTCGGCAGGTCTATGATGGTGTTGGAGTGGTTGACTAAGTCGTAGGATTTGGATACGGCGTAGTCTTTCATCATAACGACAGGCTGGCCGCCTAACATTTTCGGCGGGTTGCTGCGGAAATTGGCCATCATCTGCTGGATTTCCTCGGCGCCTGACTTGCCTTTCTTTACGATGTTCACAAGTTTCTCCTTGTAGAATCCGTAACGCATATATATTTCGGCCAGCATGTCGAACATCGACTTGCCCTGGCTGAATGCCCAAGCGGCAGCTTCAGCAATCAGCGACGATGACATTACGGCATCCTTGTCGCGCACGAAATCGCCACAAAGGTAGCCGTAGCTTTCCTCGCCACCACCGATAAACTGCTTAACGCCCTCGTTGCGCTTGATGGCATCGGCAATGAACTTGAAGCCGGTAAGCACGTCGTAATATTCAACACCGAAATCCTTGGCCATTGCGGCCAGCAATTCGGTTGTGACTATGGTCTTCACGATGAATTCCTTGCCTTTGAGCTTGCCGTTTTCCTTCCACTTGTTCAATAAATAATATATAAGTATGGAACCGGTCTGATTTCCGTTGAGCAGCTCCCACTCGCCCTTGTTGTTCTTTGCTGCGATGCCAACACGGTCGGCATCAGGGTCGGTTGCGATGACAAGTTCTGCGCCAGTCTCCTTCGCTTTTTCAATTGCCATTGCCAAAGCCGCAGGCTCTTCAGGATTTGGAGACTTAACTGTCGGGAAGTTGCCGTCGCTGACATCCTGTGCGTCAACGTGAATGATGTTGCGGAATCCGTAGTTCTTCAAACTTGCAGGCACCAAGCGGACTCCTGTTCCGTGAATCGGGGTATAGACAATCTTCATGTCGGCATTTTTGGCGATTATTTCAGGCGACAATGTCAGTGCCTTGATGCGTTCAAGGTAAACTTTGTCGACATCTTCACCTATAATAGTAATGCCATCGTTACCGCCACCCCATTTAACGTCGTCAACTGAAGTAATCTTCTGCACTTCATTGATAATATTTGTATCGTGTGGAGCGATGATTTGTCCGCCATCTTCCCAATAGACCTTGTATCCGTTGTATTCCTTTGGATTGTGCGACGCTGTCACTACGACACCGCTTTGGCACCCCAAATGACGGATTGCAAACGAGAGTTCTGGTGTCGGGCGAAGCGAGTCGAACAGATACACCTTTATGCCGTTTGCGACAAAGATGCGTGCCGCAGCCTCGCAAAATGTACGGCCGTTGTTGCGGCTATCGTGTGCCATTGCCACTTTTATCTCCTTGCCAGCGAATTGCTTGAGCAAGTAGTTGCAAAGGCCTTGTGTAGCCATTCCGACTGTATATAGGTTCATACGGTTTGTGCCTGCGCCCATAATGCCACGCAAACCGCCCGTACCGAATTCCAAATCACGATAGAATGATTCAACTAATTCATTCTCATCGTTTTCCATCATATATTTAACTTGTTGCTTGGTTTCTGCGTCAATTGATGCGGTATCAAGCCAAACTTGTGCACGTTGCTTAACTGTTTGTAAAAGATCTGGTTGCATAATATTAGTATTTATTGTTTCGAATTAAGTTTATTCAACATAGCGTCAAGGCTGTCGGTCCAATAAGGGATATCAATGCCGAATGTCTTCTTTATTTTTGATTTGTCGAGTACGGAATATGCAGGACGCTGTGCAGGTGTAGGATAATCGCTAGTGCGGATTGGATTCACCTTGCATTTGATGCCCTCGTGGTTGTAGATGTGCTTGGTGAAATCGTACCAGCTGCACACTCCATCGTTGGTGAAGTGGAATATCTCACGATAAGGTTTCTCCATCTTCTGCAATTGTGGAATTATCTTAAGTATGGTGTCGGCCAAATCGCGGGCATAGGTAGGTGTCCCGACCTGATCGAACACAATGTTCATCTCGTCACGTTCGTTGCCATATTTGATCATCGACTTGACATAGTTTTTGCCGTATGTGGAATAAAGCCAGGCTGTACGTATGACAATCGCATTTATGTCGGAATAGATTATCAGTCGCTCGGCCTCAAGTTTTGTCTTGCCGTAGGTTGAACTCGGAATTGGCACATCTTCCTCAACATAAGGCACATTCTTCTCGCCATCGAACACATAGTCGGTGGAAATCTGCACAAAGAAGAAGCCGTATTTCTCTGCCATTTCCACCAGCAAGTCGACGGCCGTAGTATTCAGCTTGAATGCCATGTCCTGATTTGACTCGGCAGCGTCAACGGCTGTGTAAGCGGCACAATTTATAACGAAATCGTATTTTTCCTTTGAAAAGAAATCATTCAATCCCTTGATGTCGGTAATGTCAAGTTCGGCCACATCGGTGAATGTGAAACTGTAGTTGGCATACTCTGCCGACAATTCACGCAACTCGCTACCCAACTGACCGTTAGAACCAGTTACCAAGATTTTAGTTTTTTCCATAACTATTGTTTCAACAAAAATATCAAAGTGGTGCTAAGGTACACAAATATTAATATAAGGTGAACCTGTGTTGAAATTTTATAGTTGCAGATGAACGAATCGGGACATTGCCAATTGGCACAAAAGACAAACACAATAAATGAACGGACGGAATCATTATGCTCATTCTTACATTCACAAATGTAGCCGTAGGAAACAAATGTCATAAACAGCGTAACATTCCAACAAAGAAATCGTCTATTAGGCATAATTTCACCAATTATGAGAACACTCAATAAATCAATATTTTGCATACTTGTTTTTGAGATCGGGATCACAAGCCTTTTTGCCCAGCCAAGTGCCACAAACAGCCAAACTGACTACAAAATCATTACAGGACGGCTTGAAAAAGGCTCACCAGAGCAAAAGTCCATATACGCCCAACTATTTGGCGCAGAAGATATTCAGCAAAAATTCGATTTCTATTTTCACTGGTACAATATTGCGCACGAATATGGACATTGCATTCTAGATTTTAACAACAAAGGCATTGGCGGTGTAATGGAGGAAATAATCGTCAATAAGTATGCAGTATGTTATTGGAGACAAGCAGGTTTCGATAAAGAGCTAATCGAATTGAGAGACATGCTGGAGAATGCGCTCACCGCGCTTCCAAATCCTGTTCCCGAAGGCAAGACATTCACCGAATGGTACACAGACATTTGGGGCTCACCTCAACTGATGACTGTTCCCATATATGGCTATTTTCAGTTTAAAAGCGTGCTCATAGCAATGGAAGATGCTGAAGACTTACAGCAATGGTTTGCCGAAACCGAAATCGAAGGCTTCTTCCGTCCCGACAGTTGTGTAACAGCAAAATACCCAATCGAGTCAAACTCCGCATCCAAATATCTGGACGATATGCAGAGATATCTGAAAAAATCTGGAGTAAAAACGCCATTTGCAGAAATAGAGTTAACCGACAACCCTATGACTCATTGTTCAAAAAGGCTGGAACAAAATCATTAATCATCGAAAAAATGTAGAATTTCACACACAAACCATCAATATAAAAATTCATACCTTTGCGTAATCTGAAAAACGACATAAAAAACATACAATACGATGAAACTTACTGTGATAGGTGCAGGCAACATGGGCGGAGCGCTCATTCATGGCTGGGCAAAAAGCGGCAAGGTGGACAGCATTGCCATCTCCGACAAGAACGAACAACTGCTTAACAGTTTCAAGGACAAATACCCGCAGATAAAGACAACAACCGACAACAAGGAAGCGGTGAAAGATGCCGACATTGTCGTGGTGGTAGTCAAGCCATGGCTTATGCCAACCGTGATTGGCGAGATAAAGCCTGTATTGGACCTTAAGAAGCAAATTGTTGTTTCTGACGCCGCAAACTTCACAACAGACAAACTTGCCGAGGCACTTGGCTCTGACGGCAATCTGTTTTACGTCATTCCAAACATTGCCGCCGAATTCGGTGCCAGCATGAGCTTCATTGCCAAAGGCAAGACTGCGTCAGACAGCGCACTTGACCAGGTAAAAGGTCTTTACGACATTGTCGGCGACACGCTGGTAGTTGCCGAAAATCTTGTCGGCCCAGGAATGATGATGGCCAGTTGCGGCATAGCATACGTAATGCGCTACATCCGCGCCCAAATGGAAGGCGGTTGCGAAATGGGCTTCTATCCCAACCAGGCCAAACAGATTGCTCTACAGACAATGCAGGGAGCAGTATCGTTGCTCAAGGAAACAGGCTGGCATCCTGAAGAAGCCATCGACAAAGTGACCACACCTGGCGGTGTTACCATCAAAGGCCTTAACGAACTTGACCACGCTGGATTCAACAGCGCAGTCATCAGGTCGCTAAAGGCAGGCCTCAAGTAGCATTTACGCATCAACCATAAACAGAAAGCGCACACGCACGACTTACCTTTGCCTAATTACTGACAGAAAAGCATCTGCCAACTACAATTATAATGTTCCAAAAAAAAGAATCAAATAAACTTGCAGATATATATTCACAAGTCGATACGTCATCGCGGAGACGCTTGCGTTGAAGACGGATTTTAAACATATATAAGCAAAATATGACATAAAATGGCAAACTGTCTTGGAAAACAAACGCCCAATATCATTTTTTCCGACTTATAAAGGTTGCAAATTTGCGTGACTCGGACAACCTAGCCCAGAAATGAAAGCAACCACTTGCTTACACCACTGTCATTGGCGGAGGAAGTAACAAAATCTGCCACTCTTTTAACTTCATCGTCGGCAGTTTCCATAGCTATTCCGCAACCAGCAAATTTCAGCATTTCGATGTCATTGAATCCGTCACCGAAGGCGATGATGTCTGTGGAACTGATTCGGCATGTCTTCAGTATGCTTTTAATTCCCAGCACTTTGTCCAATCCGTGAACGTTGATGTCAAAAAACTCATTGCTCCATCGTGGCGTATCCAGTCCAGTCAGGGCATCTTTGAAAAAGAGTTTTTCTTTTTCGGGTGATACAAAAGGGCAAAATGCATAAATACGCTCATTGTCTGCGGCTTTGAAATTGTCACATTCTTTCGGTTCGGGCATATTGACGCGCCGAATGAATTCAAGTGCGTGCGGAGTAAGATTGCAGAACAATGTCCTTGTTGATGTGACAATGGCAGAGGGTATCTGGTTTTCTGTAATTATCCGCGCGATTTCAATTGCCTGACGTTCAGGAATCGGATGGTGGTCTATCAGTTCAAACCTGTCTCTTTCATAAAAATGTGCACAACCTTCCTTTACAATGTAGGACATGGCCCCGTTGTTGCAAACAGCACCGTTGACGGGGAAAGGGATATTGTCAATATCGCTGATATGACGGCCTGTGACAATGAATATGAGCGTTCCCTGTTCGCGCAAGGTCTCTATGGCATCGCAGTCTTCCTGCGAGATATGGCGTGTGTCGTACGGCACTAGCGTTCCGTCTATATCAAAAAAAGCGGCTTTGGCCTTTCGTCTCAAATCAGGATGAAGATTATTCATATGGAAATTGCAAGATAACAAGATTTTGACCATAGACATACTGGTAATCAATATATTTACAAACACCAAGAAGTATCTTGAGTCCCAAACCACGTTTTTCTTCCTTGACAACCAACGGGTTGAATGGGCGTCCATCATCTTTAACGACACCGAGTATCCCGTCTCGTTCCATGCGGACGATGACATCATAGCAGTGATTATCGCTTTTCAGGCCAGCATGTTTGTTGATATTAAGGAATATCTCCTCCAGGCACAATACCAGCTTGTTCTTGAGTTCATCGGTGATATGCTGTCGTTCAATAAATGTACGGACCGACTTCAATGCCGCAACCGTTTCATCCATATTAGCGTTGATGGAAAGCTGGAGTTGCTCCATGTCCTCATCTGCAACATGTTTCGGTATATGTGTGAATTTGCACACAGCATTGTCGCGATGACGGACAATCTCACTGACAAGGTAGATGATGCCGATGGACAGCATGGCGGATAACGGGAAGGCATACCACAATGTTTGTTGTGGCATGATATATGGCCATGCAAGCAGCACGATTATTTCAACAACGGAGAAGCTTATCGTTGGCACAGGTATTAGAGTGAGGTTCATCATTGTCTGATAGATGAACATCATCAGAGTCACGAGCATCGAAAAAGGCACAATCCAAATGAAAATCCTAAGTGCTTTTGTACAGTAAATGGCCATTTCGGGAGTATCGGCACCGAAAATCTGTACAAGGAACCCGGAGCAGAATGTCAACGCAAGCGAAACAGCGAATCCAATCAGCAAGGTTATTCTTATAGACCGTGCCACGACGTGACGGAACCCGGCCCAGTCGCGCTGTCCCTTCAGGAAACCGCCCACGCTGGCAACCGAACGCCCAGCTCCGATGGACAGTTGCAGACAGATATTGAAGATAATCATGCCTATTGACAAAGCAAACAGTCCGTCAGCTCCGCAGCACTTCTGCGTGCTGAAATTGACAACAAAAACGAAGATGGTTGAAAACACGGATGTTATGGACATGTTCCCGCCTAATTTCAGGATACTCTTCAGCGCGGAAGCAGAAAATTGCCGTAAGATGCGTATGGAGAAGGAACAAGCCTTTGTGAAGATGTGTCGGCAGCTCAGGATGATGATAGTCACTGCATTTGCAATGAGTGTGGCTATGGCTGAGCCTGCTATGCCTAGTCCTAGTATTGCCGTCAGCAATATGTCAAGCGCAATGTTGCACAAAACCGAGAGCACGACGGCTTGTGTTCCTAGCGAAGGCTGTCCGTCGATGTTCACCACTTCGCAGGAAAACTGAGCAAGCAGGAACAGAATCGTCCCGCTTCCGACAATACGGAAATAGGTATGCAGATATGGGGCGACAGCATCATCGTAACAGACCAATGAAACATAGAAATCGGCAAAACAGGATGATGCAACGCTCAAGAGCACCCCCACCGCAACAATCAGCAGAAGAGATGTCGAAATGAGACGGCCTGCCTCCTCGCGATTCCGCT
>CALABN010000059.1 GCA_937885735.1 uncultured Bacteroidota bacterium
CGACTACTACAGTGTGGGCAATCTTTGCAACTGTCTGCTGTGCTACAAATATGCTATCGCATACCGAGCAGTGCTTGCCTTCGGTTAGGCCTGCTACGGTGCAGGTTGCAGCTACGGCCGAATCAACAACTACTGTATGGGCAAGTTTTGCGATGATGTCTGTTACCGTATCAGAAATGGTCTGTCCGTAAATATCCACGCTTGCAATATGGCTTATCAGGCCATTGGCAGTACAAGTGGCGGTGATAGTGTCGGTAGTGATTATGGCATCGAGTGTCTTATTGTGAGCAGGATTGGTTGTACAGCTCAATGCGACCGTTGCCGACATGTTGTCGTCAGCCCAAGAGAATACAGGTTCGGTGTAGTTGTGTTTTACGGTATATACTTTCATAAACATACTACACCACAAATCTTTAGTATCAGGAGAAGATGGTTGTAAATAAACAACCAAAGTATAAACGCTATCGACATCGAGTTGAATATCAAGTAAGCTTAGAGATTTAGCACCCTCAAAATAACTATTTTCTACAGGTTGTTCGTCTTCGTCATCGTCTTCGTCATCGTCATCGTCATCGTCATCAGTTTCATTATACATATATAAGATATTCTCATAATCAACATTCATTTCCAAATCCCATAGATTCGAGTATGATGAATAGTCACCTTTGAGCAAAAGCACCATTCCATAGACAGATTTTTCGATTTCCTTGTTGTAACCAAGAGTAACATCGAAATTGATTTCGGAAGAAGTTTCGGTGATTTGTTCGTCGAAAACAACTTTTGAATCTTCGAGATAGAAGTTTATACCATCACTCATGTAGTCATCACCAAACTGACCAATGATAGATACACCATAGAAATAATTTTCGAATGGTTCGGAAAGTTCAATTGTCACTTCCATTTCATCAGAGGTTACATAATAATAAAGGACGCTCATATCTTCTTCAGCACCCTTATTAAGAATTTCTTCATCATCACCCTTGAGAACAGCCAAAGCAAACATACTAAGAGGATTACCAGCTTTGTCGAATGCCACATCGCTTGGATTAAACTTCAACAAAACAGTGATTGAAGTATCGCCCACTTGAGGTTTTACGAAATCGATTTGTCGGATATCAATAAAAGGACCTTTGAAATCGATGATTGTATCGTTGCCGTCGAGACTAATTGCACACATAACGAATGTAATAGTGTCGCCGTATTTCGTATCAGCCTCTACATCATATATTAATTTATCAGAATAATTAAATATACGATAATAGTCAACGGGATTTACTTTACCGGCATTGTAGGCTTCGGCAACTTGTTCTTTACTTTCGACAGCTCCGGCAATCACACCAAATTCCATTTCATATTCTTTATCGAGATTTGAATATGTTACATAAACGTCGAATTCGCGATTCTTATATACATCGACCGAATCCAAAGTGAATGTTTTTTCGGTACCATTGGCAATCACAAACCTATTGTAATAAAATTTACTTTCGCCAGTTAAATAGATATAACTGATAATACGTCCGCAATTGATAAATTTAGTAGAGTCTTCGTTAAATTCAGCGCCCATTAAATTTTCGACACGGCTTGGATTGAAATCATTGCTATAGGCTTTGATGTCGATTTCGTTAGTTGCCTCAAATTTTACGTCATTGCCACTCAAATAAAAATTTTCTAAATATATCAAATCATCTAAATTAAGATTTATTAAATGATTGTTTTCCAACCACAATAAATTCAAAAGAGGGAAAGCTGTTACATCAATATTTGTCAATTGATTGTTGCCTAAGTACAATTTTTCCAATGCAGGCAAATTATTCAAATCAATTTTGGTTATTTGGTTATTAGCCAAATTCAACTTTTCTAACGATTCCATATCGGAAATTGCAACTTCCTTCAAATCCGCATATTGGAAGTCAAGGCTCAATAAATCACCTACGTTAGAGATAGCCAAAGTATCGATTTTGCAACTATAGTCAGAATCAAACAAATATTTTAATTTAGGAATATCGGCTACCGAAAGATTCTTTATTTCGACGTTTTTAAAATCAATACATAATAAGCTTGTATCCGAAACAATCTCAACGTTTTCAAACTTGCTATTTACACAAGAGAAAACTCCCAACTCAGGCAAATTTGATAGCTTGAGTTCCTTGATGTTTGCCCCATTTAGATAAATACCTTCCAAAGCAACGAACCCCGACAAGTCAAGAGTATCGATAGATAGTGTATCATTGGTTTTGATTTCCCAAACATATTTCGCATGCTCGATACCTTTTAACGAAGTGATGCCATCAATCACTAATGTTTGAATTTCACGGGCTTCGGAATCAGACAATCTGCCATTTTCATTCTTGTCGGCAGCGGCAACAATGTTTCTTAAAGTAGTATCAGGGAAATTGGTTTCGTTGATTTCGACACCGCTTTTTTCTACCCAGCCATAGACTGCACTATTGCCATTAACCTCAGAAATATAACGTGTTTGAGACGTATAATCTGGATTATAGTACCAACCTAAAAAGTCGTAGCCTTCTATTTCGGCAGGCTCGAATGGAGTTTCCATAGTGCATTGAACGCCATCGCATATATATTTTTTATCATCGAAACATATAGACTTGTACAATGTGTCGCCAATCATCATGTCGATTTTGTAAATCACATTACCAGAAAGATTAGGCAAAGTATCGCCGTTACAAGCATCTTGTCCCCAAACAGAACCATTATTGCCCCAACTCAACTTATCTAAAACCTCGCCATTTGCAAATTGTTCGGCAGTCATACCGCCTTTGCCATCTTCGGTATCGGCAAGGTAATAGCAAAGAGTGATGGTGCCATAGTTAGTTCCACATATATCATTGTAGCCATCATAACCATTTACTCTACCAACATTATAGCAGTTTTCGATGATGCACTTACTTTTATTATATCCGCATATGCCACCAAGAGAATATCCACCTGCGGGAGTGCCATCTGTATCTATATATCCACCTTTTATAGTACTAATATTGTAGCAATTTTGTATAGTGCTTATGATGGTGCCACCTTCGGTTGCATTCAGGCATTCAGCCCATCCGCACACACCACTGACATTGGCATATCCGTTAAAATAAGAATCGATTATACCTACATTTTTGATGGTTGCACCAGATATTAAACCGAACAAGCCGACATATCTTTGTTTAACATTGTTAAAATAAAGTCCACTTATTGTATGCCCATTACCGTTGAATGTGCCACTGAATTTTACACCACGATCGACATCGGTTTTCCAATACCCAATAGGAGACCATTCTCTTAAATTATCAGACTCTAATGATGCAAGAAGTTCATTGTTTACCACAATATCGTTTGTCAATATTGCATTGGCATGAGCGTTATCGCCACCTTGGTTTACAAAGTCGGCAAACCAATAAAGGTTGCCAGCGTTGGCTATTTGGTAGTAACCATCGTCGTTCTTCTCAGCAGGTTGATAATCTCCACATCGACAAAAACCGTTTTCATCAAAATCGTGTTTAACAGTGAAGGTTACCGTTTCATAACCAACCGCACCCTTAGAGTCCGTTGCAGCGAAGGTAATGTTTTCTTCTCCGTTCCAATACTGGTTCGGAGTTTCGATGGTCGCAATGCGATCCGCAGAAATCTTGACCTTCAGGTTCTTGTTTCCGGAAACGGACCACTTAATTTGTTCCAGTTCGTCCATGTCATCGCACACATAGCTATCCAACTTGATCGTTGCAAACTTTCCTCCTTCATTAATGGTTTGACCAGGAATACCATTCACATCAGGTGGAATATTGTCAACTGCAAGCGCGTTGGCGCTCAGCAGTGTTGCGCCCATGAGGGCGAGAAAAATCTTGATTTTCTTCATAAATTGAATTTTAAATAAGACATTATCATATTCATTATTTGTCAACGCATTTTTAAAAACGGTGCAAACATATATCAAACATTGAAATTTGAGTTTGCAAATTGACAATTTTAGTTTGCAAATTGGCAATTTTTAGTTTGCGAAATTGGTAAAATACAGTGAATAATGAGTTGCTGAGGTAAAAAGGAATAAGGGATAAGGCCAAAGGGATAAGGGACAAGGCATAAGGGGGAAGGCGTTGGATTTAGTCCCGATAGCCATCGGGAGACATTAGACATTGGACAAAAGACAAACACAAAATGGTTGCGACTTGCGTCGCAACCATTTTGTATTTTTTCGGACGCGGGCACCGCGTCCCTACATATTGTTGAAATGCGGTAGGGACACATTGAATGTGTCCGTTGCAATTTGAAATTACCCCAAAATTTGATTTTCAAACAATTTCATTTGTTCACACCGTAGAGACGCAAAATTTTGCGTCTCTACAAATCACAAATTTGGATTTTGAATTAACAGCAAAAAACAAAGGGTTGCGGCTTTCGCCACAACCCTTTGTTGTCAATTTTCAATTCTCAATTATCAATTGTAGAGACGTTGCTCGCAACGTCTCTACAACGTTATTTTACAAACACGCGCTGTGTTGTGTTGCCTGTGCGGACAATGTAGATGCCTTCACGTTGCATTATTATTGAGACGTGGCACGCCGTTTCTCTAATGGCTACGCAACGGCCGTCGGCATTGTAGATGAAGATGTCTTCTGTAGCGTTCTCAACAACTATCACGTTGTGGTGAGCGTAGATGACTACTTCGGCTGTCTCCAACTCGTCAATGTCGGTCAACTTTGTGCCTTCGGCTGTGCGTATGTCGGTAGCACCGCAACCATGGTCGCAGACGGCTGTCTCGGTGCCGTCGGCTTCAGTTGTTGCATCGTTGTTGTAGATGTAGTTGGTGAACGAGTGACCAAGAGCAGGAATTGTCTCCTGTGCCTTGATAACTTCATTGCATACTGAGCAACGCGAGCCTTCTGTCAGGCCTTCGGCGGTGCAGGTTGACGAAACGCCAGCAAGGGTTTCTACCTTGTGTCCAAGTGCAGGAACCGTCTGCTGTGCTACAAGAATGCTGTCGCATACTGAGCAGTGAGAGCCTTCGGTTAGGCCAGTGGCGGTACAGATTGCGGTTTTGGCAGAATCGACAACTATGGTGTGGCCTGCAGGTATGGTATCTTGCTTTACAAGGACTGTGTTGCAGACTGAGCAGTGAGAGCCTTCGGTCAAGCCTGCGATGGTGCAAGTTGCGTTTTGGGCTGAATCGACAACTATCTTGTGGCCAAGTGCAGGAAGCGTCTGCTGTGCTACAAATATGCTGTCGCAGACTGAACAGTGCTTGCCTTCGGTCAGGCCTGTGGCGGTGCAGGTTGCAGTTTTGGCGGAATCGACAACTACGGTGTGGGCAAGCTTTGCAATGGTGTCAGTTTCCACTTCGCCACAAGCACAAATACGTGTACGCAAGCCTGTCACTGCGCAAGTCGCAACCGATGTTGTGTCCCAATTACTGAATGAATGTGCCTCGAAAGTAGCCACAAGAGCGGTATCGCTTACTACAATTATCATATCCTTTGGTTCGGTGCTTCCATTGCTCCAGCTTGCAAAGTGATAGCCAGCATTTGGAGTGGCTTCAATTGCGAACTTGCTGTTGTATTCATACTCACCGCCTGCATCCGAAACCGTTCCGTTTTCTGATGCGGAAACATTGACAGCAAAAATGATTTTACCGCTCAAATTAGGCAATGTGTCTATTGAAGTGTTCTGACCCCAAACAGAATCGGAAGCAAACAGCAACTTAGCTACTGTACCGTTGGCAAATTGTTTGGCTGTTTTTTGCTCACCATTGTCTTGAACAGAAAGATAATAGCAGTTTGTGATAGTATCGTTGTTGCGTGTCCCGCACAAATCATCAAAATCTGTACTTCCTTCCACCTTGCCAACGTTGTAGCAATTCTTTATGACACTGTTATGATTTTTTCCACATATGCCACCTATACCACCTTTTTGCTCGTTCTGTTCATCTTGTTTAACAATGCCTAAATTGTAGCAGTTTTGGATAGTGCTATTGTCGTTATATCCACATACGCCACCTACATTCTTCGCACCTTCAACATCGCCTATATTATAACAGCTTTGAAGCATCTGATAAGATCTTCCACAGACGCCACCAACAGACGCAAATCCACTAATTGAACCTATATTGTAGCAATTTAGGGTTACAGCAGTATATCCATTCGTTCCGCATACGCCACCAACAGATTCATTGCCACTAACCATACTTGCATTGTAGCAGTTTTGGATTATGCCATTATGATTGCTACCACACACGCCACCGACATAATCTTTTCCATTGAAATAAGAATTGATTACACCTACGTTTTGAATTTTTGCGTTGTCTATATAACCGAACAAACCCACATCATTTTTATTTGAACCATTGAAATAGAGACCGCTGATTGTCTTGTTTTTGCCATCAAATATGCCCAAATATGGGTTATTAAAAGTTGCAATAGGAATCCATTGCTTGTAGTTTTTACCCATTGTGACAAGTGTGTCATTTTCAAATTCAAGCGTATCAACAACAATGTCGGTTGTTAATACCGCATTGGCCTTCGCATTATCACCACCTTGGTTTACAAAATCGGCAAACCAATAGAGTTCGCCAGCATTTGCAATTTGGTAACCGCCTAAAGACTCGTCAAAGTCAGGTTTCTGATAGCAATTGCAAGAAGTGCAGAATCCGTTTTCGCACGACAAATGTTTAAGTTTGCCATTTACAACCTTGCAACATTCTTTTTCAAGAGATGCCAATACAGGTATTGATTTGCCATCAACAATTTTTTGTCCCCAGCCATCACCTAGCAAGCAAGCCACTTCGCCACAAGAGAACCACATCTCTGATTTTTCCGTTCCAAATGACGATGAACCGCCACTTAGATAAAAACAATTATTTATAGACAAATTGTTTGTTGCGCTTCCAATCAAAGAACCGAATTCTTCAGTTCCACTAACCTCACCTATGTTGTAGCAGTTTTTATACGAGCCCTGCCAAGCTAGTCCGCAAATGCCAGCGACATCTGAATTTCCATTAACCGAACCAGTATTGTAGCAGTTTTGGATTGTGCCACTATTATTATATCCGCAAATGCCACCGACATTAGCATTTCCTTTAATCAAACAAGCATTATAGCAGTTTTCGATAGTTCCACTGCTATATCCGCAAATGCCACCGACTTCGTTTTTCCCATTAAAATAAGAGTTATCCCCTCCTACGTTTTTGATGGTTGCATTTTTGTTTGTGCAACCAAACAAGCCAATCTTACCAGTAGAATTTACATCATTGAAATAAAGTCCGCCGACAGTGTGGCCATTGCCATCGAATACACCGCTGTATAGGTTATCATCGTATAAACCGATAGGATTCCATTGCCTGTAATTTTTGCCTTCGGTAATGATGTTGCCATCACTAAATTCAAGGTTGTTCACAACAATGTCGGCAGTTAAAACAGCGTTGGCTTGGGCATTTTCGGCGCCTTGATTTACAAATTGGGCAAACCAGTAGAGATTGCCGGCGTTGGCAATTTGGTAAACGCCACTTTCGTCTTGGGTTGGTTGTTGGTATCCTCCACAAGTTGCGCAGAAGCCATTTTTCAAATCAGCATGTTCTATTTTGCCGTCTTTAACCTTGCAACAATTTTTTTCGGAACTTACCCAAACAGGCATCGACTTGCCATTGACGAGTTTTTGCCCCCATATTTCGCCATCTTGATTGGCTTGCAATAAAATGGCTACTGTGCCATTGGCAAACTGAGAAGCCGTTTTTTGTTCGCCATTGTCTTGGTTGGCCAAGCAATAGCAATGGCTGACTCCGTTATTACCATCCGCACATACATTGGCAGGATAATTACCATCAACAGTGCCATTATTAAAACAGGATTTCACCGTTCCTTTTCCGTTATTCACACCGCCTAAGCTACCAATATATTGAGCGTTGGTTCCAATCCCAGAAATATTACCTGTGTTGCAACAGTTACCGATAATAGCATAATTCATTCCAAAAACACCACCTACATAATTGGTTCCTCTCACCGAACCTATGTTGTAGCAGAATTCAATTGAATTATCATTCTGTCCACATAGACCTCCTACATTTTCAGTTCCTGAAATATTTCCATTATTGTAGCAGAATTCAATTGAACCACTTACATTCTGTCCACATAGACCTCCAACTACTTGGTTGCCATTGACAACAGATGCACTGAAACAGTTATTGATTTTACCATAATTAACTCCGCAGACACCAGCGACATAGTTTTTGCCATTAAAATAAGAATTAATAACTCCTACATTTTCAATGTTTGCATTTTCGCTTGTGCGACCAAACAAGCCTACATAACTTGCATCTCCATCATTAAAATAAAGTCCGCTAATAGTATGGTTATCACCGTTGAAAGTACCTTTATAGCAATTGTCAATATTGCCTTCATATTTTCCTACAATAGGTATCCATTGTCTGTAATTCTTGCCTTCGGTAACTATATTGCCGTCATTACCAAATTCGAGTTGATTAACAACAATGTCAGCAGTTAAAATAGCATTTGCCTTTATGTTATCGCCACCTTGGTTTACAAATTGGGCAAACCAGTATAGATTACCTGCGTTGGCTATTTGATAAACGTCATCTTGCAATGTCGGTTTTTTATAAGAGACAAAACTGCCGTTATCGTAAATACCATTTTCATCGTATTTTATTTCGACATTTGAATAAGTGCTATCATCAATTTTATACACCTTAGCCCCGTTTAACACAGGGAAACCGTTATCGTTGCTCAAGGTTTGCCCCCAACCATCGCCTAATAAGAAAGCCACTTCGCCCGAATTAAATGCTTCCAACGACTTTACACAACTGTTGTCTGATGGATTTGCGCAGCAACCTTCTAAGAAATAAGAGTTTGTAATTATATCGCCACGATTTCCCTGAATGCCACCAACATTTGTATTTCCAGATACCGTGCCAATGTTGTAACAGTATTTTGTTTGGTTATAACTATTATAAATAAACCCGCAAATTCCGCCTACATATTGGTTTCCTATAATAGTACCAGAAAAATAGCAATTTTCAACTATCGTTCTATAGCCACTATAACCACATATACCTCCAACATTATCATTCCCTTTAAAATAAGAGTTGATAACTCCTATATTTTTAATAACCGGCAATTCATTAAGATTAGATTGTTGCCCCGCAGTATAACCAAACAAGCCAATATATTGAGAATCCCCGTTAACATAAAGTCCGCTAATAGTATGGTTATTACCGTCAAATATACCTTTGAAGTATTTTGATGCCCCATATTCACCTCCTATTGGCAGCCATACCCTATATTTTTTCCCTTCGGTAATAATATTTCCATCGGTATCAAATTCAAGTTCGTTAACAACAATATCTTGTGTTAATTTAGCACACAGGTTAACATAACTTCCAGAACTTTTATAATTTACAAAATCAGCAAACCAATAAAGGTCATCAACATTAGAGATTTGGTAAGGATTCTCTTTTGAGCCATCACCTTGCGGTTGATACTCTTCTGCATAACTAAAGGTGGTTGCCAACATTAGACAACACAAAACCGTCAGTGTCTTAAATTCAAACATTCTCATTTTGTCAGTTATAAAATTTCACGTTGCAAATATAACAAGTCAAAAGACACAAGCCGAATTGCCAAATATCAAAATAATGCGCCATAAAAATCCAGAATGTTGATTATAAACTGTACTGATTTATTATTACAAATATCTTTGCCGAATAAACGAATTATGTATGAACTGGTCTGGAATAATACTTGGAGCCTCAGCTTTTGTTCTCATAGGCGCCTTTCATCCTATTGTCATAAAAGCTGAATATTATATCGGCAAAAGATGCTGGTGGGTGTTCGCACTTGCTGGAATTATATTTGCAATTGTCTCGCTGATGATAGAGAATCTTGTTTTTTCATCGGTAATAGGAGTCCTTGCATTCTGCTGTTTCTGGTCGATTTTGGAACTGTTTGAGCAGGAACAGCGAGTAAAGAAAGGCTGGTTCCCTGCCAATCCTAAAAAAGACAGAAAGCAGAATACAGCTGGTAAAATGCAAAGTTGAAATTAGAAATTAGTTGAAAAGGGATAAGGGGAAAAACAAGCGACAATAGACATCCCGATATTCATCGGGAGACGAAAGACGGGTGATAAATTACAAATTAGAAATTTTAAATGTGAATTTAATCCCGATAACCATCGAGACTAAATTCTAAATCCTACATCCTAAATGAAAAATGGTTCCATTCCATACGGAATGGAGATGAATGGGTGCCAATATGTTTCTACCGAGCGCCAATGCCTAACGGCATTTTGGGGACACATCAAACACGCGGTAGGGGCGCATGGAATGTGTCCGTTGAAATTTGAAAATACCCAAGATTTGATTTCAAACAATTTCAT
>CALABN010000060.1 GCA_937885735.1 uncultured Bacteroidota bacterium
ATAGAGAATTTTGACTATATCACTTCAGGGCCGCTTCCGCCTAATCCTGCGGAGTTGGCGAGCAGTAAGGCTATGGAGCGTGTGATTGATGACCTTAACGAATTGTACGACATAATAATTATAGACACACCGCCAGTGGGCGTGGTTTCCGATGCGGTTATAAACCTTCACAGGGCAAATTATCCAATATACGTTATGAAGGTTGGTGTTTCAAAACGCCAGTTCATCGAGAATATCAATGTCTTGCGTTCTGAAAAGGGAATGGACAATCTGTCTATCATACTGAACGGAGCAAACCTCAAGTCGCACTCGCAATATGGCTACGGGTATGGTTATGGCTACGGATACGGTTATGGCTATGGTTATGGTAACGAAAAAGAAAAAAAATCGTTAAAGGACAAGATGTCGTCAAGAATGCACAAGAGTAAAAAATGAATCAAGAACTGTTTCTAATCATCTTTTTCGTAGCGGTGCTGTTTGCATCCGTCGGAATCCACAAGTATTTTCTATTGCGCGCCACACGCCAAAGCATCAAGAAATACAATATCACGGGCGAGCGTTGGGCTTCGCAACGTAAGCCAATGTTGGGCGGAGTCGGTTTCTTCGCAGGTTTTGTGATAAGTGTCATTGTTTGGCATTTTTGCAAAGACGCGTTTTCGGCTGAAACAAATGTCGATTTGCCGATAGGCGTCATTGTCGCAATAATTTTGGCATTTGTAATGGGCCTAATCGACGATATTTTCAACACTTCGCCAATGTTCAAGTTCTTGATGCAGTTTGCTGTCGGAATAATCCTCATTTCCGCTGGAATATATATCAGGGTGTTCGACAACCTTTGGCTCAATTACGCACTGACATTGTTTTGGGTTGTCGGCATAATGAACTCTCTCAATATGCTCGACAATATGGACTCTGTCACTAACACTATGTGCTCGCTTCTGCTAATCGGTGTCATAGTTATGTTGTTGGCCCAAGCGTCGATTTCCTTCTTTACAATTGTCGCTATTGGTACATTGGCTTCAATGATGGCTTTTTACAAATTCAATTGGCATCCGTCAAAAATGTATATGGGTGACAATGGTTCACAGTTTTTGGGCGCATTTATGGCTATAATGAGCATTCAGTTCTTGTGGAATCCAGCATCTGAAGCATTGTCAAATAATGTATATCCGTTTCTGATAGTTTATTTGGCATTTTTGGTGCCTCTTACAGATACCGCAACAGTTACAATAAACCGAATGATGCGTGGTCAGTCGCCGTTTGTAGGTGGTACCGACCATACTACACACCACCTTTCGTATCGTGGATTGTCTGACCGTCAGGTTGTTCTGGTGTTGGGCGCAATAAACGCATTGTCAGTGGCAACAGCCGTCTGTTTCCTGATGAATCCGCCAAAATCGGCTTTGCCATTGTGGATTGCTGGCGGAGTGGCAATAGTGGTTTCTTCATTGCTTTACGCCAATACCAAACTAACAAAGCCAAATAAAAAATAATCAGCGAGATGCGTAAGTCGACAATAGCCGTCATCATCATTGTGTCCGCTTTGGTTTCGAGCGCGGTGTCTTATTTTGTAGATGCCAAATTGCTATGTTCTGAAAGTCAGCAGGATACGCAGTTGGCTGATATGGTGCCGATGCCGTCGGATCTGACATTTATGGGTGAACCTGTGCCAATCAGCAATTTCGACACCCGCGAAAGCCTTGACCGTGAGTTTCAGGTGAACCGTCTGTGGCATTCACAGACAATTTTGATGATTAAGCGTGCACATAGGTATTTTCCTGTGATTGAGCCTATTTTGAAAGAAAACGGCATTCCAGACGACTTGAAATACATTGCTGTCATTGAGAGTTCGTTGACAAATGTGGTTTCGCCTTCTGGAGCAAAGGGCTTTTGGCAGTTCTTGAGTGGCACGGCCAAGGATTTCGGACTTGAAGTCAACGACGAGGTTGATGAGCGTTACAATCTTGAAAAGGCAACGGTTGCAGCCATTTCGTATTTCAAGCAGATGAAGGAAAAATTCGGTTCGTGGACTATGGCAGCTGCATCGTACAATGTTGGCAGAGGCAACTTGTCAAAGTTCATCGGACAGCAAAAGTGCGACAATTACTACGACTTGATATTGGGAGAGGAGACAGAACGTTACATTTTCCGTGCCATTGCCGTAAAGCAGATTATGGAGCACCCCGAATTGTATGGCTTTTCAATACCTGAAGATGAACTCTATCAGCCGATACCGTTTACCATTGTCAAAGTTGACAGCACCATACCCGATATGGCAGATTTCGCTTTCGCAAATGGCACCAACTACAAGATGCTTAAAATGCTGAATCCGTGGCTACGGAGCAACAAATTGACTAACGCCCGACACAAGACTTACGACATAAAGATTATTGACCCGGAGTTCCGAATTGTCGAGATAGATACCGTGTCGCTGACTGAACCACAAGACATCGAACTCAATTAAGGTGGGTTCTATGAATTGATTTCGAGAGATTTTTGATTTTTTATCGAGTAGATTTATGGGCGGAAGAA
>CALABN010000061.1 GCA_937885735.1 uncultured Bacteroidota bacterium
TCAGTTGGTTAGAGCGTCAGATTGTGGTTCTGAATGTCGTGGGTTCGAGCCCCACCCCGCACCCCAACAAAGACCGATTCAATAATGAGTCGGTTTTTTTTTGCAATAAGGCAACACACTTATCTTCACATTATTCATTATTAATTATATTCGCACGCAATTTCAAAAAACAATATCTAAAAAAAATAAAACTATGAACTTGAAAAAATCCTTGGTACTTGGCATACTTGCTATCTCAATGATATCTTGTGGCTCATCGTACACAACAAAAACAAAATTTAGGACAACAGCTGACTCCGTGGCTTATCTGATGGGAGCATCAGATGGCATAAACCTAAAACAATCATTCACTAGAATGGGGCTTGATACCATCATTGATGTCAAAGTATATTTTGAGGGTATGTATGATTCATATTACAACAAAAAGCAACGAATCATAGTTGACTCTACAGTGGGTGAAATAATTATCAGTTCATCACTCAACAAAATTCAAATGCAACAACAAAAAATGAGAAATGACACAACGGGCAACATTGAACCTCTTGTTTTCTCTAAGTCATACGCTGACACATTAGGTTACATAATGGGCATTGGCGACGGCATAGGTATGAGAAACGGATTTGAAGAACAAGGATTCAACTCCGTTGGCATTACATTTCAGTTTTACTATGAAGGTCTAAGAGATGGCACGCTTGAGGATTCTGTCCGCATTGACATATTCAAATATGGCAATATGATAACAGAATTCTCCAACGCTATGAGAATGAAGAAACTACTTGAAATGTTTGGCGACTATAAACTTGAAAATGAGAATTTTCTTGACAAGAACAAAGCAAACAGCGATGTTGTAACAACTGAATCTGGCCTTCAATACACTATAATCACCGAAGGCACTGGTGAGAAACCAGGTCCAATGAGCAAAGTGAAAGTTCACTATACGGGTTCTCTTATCGACGGAACCGTATTTGACAGCAGCGTAGAACGTGGCGAACCTGCAGTGTTTGGCGTATTTCAAGTAATACCAGGCTGGACAGAGGCTTTGCAGCTTATGCCTGTAGGCTCGAAATGGAAACTGTTCATACCATACGAATTAGCTTATGGCGAAAATGGCGCAGGACAATTGATCAAGCCCTTTAGTACTCTCATCTTCGAGGTTGAACTATTGGAAATTGTACAATAATAAATATAAAAGGAACTGATAACTGGGATCACCATTGTCAGTTCTTTTTGTTTCAACACACAACCAAAATGAACTTTGACGGAAAAACATACTGGATAACAGGCGCATCGTCTGGTATTGGCGAGGGCGTAGCCTACGAATTGGCCAAACACCGCACTTGCCTTATCCTCTCTGGCCGAAACGAAGAGTCACTTGCCCGTGTTGCCGACAAATGCCAGACTCTTGGCGCAGCAACCCGCATTGAAGCCTTCGACCTTACCGATTATGAAAAAATGGAAGCTTCCGTCAAAAGTGTGTTAGCCGACGGTGTGAAGATTGACGGACTTTTCAATTTCGGTGGCATAAGCCAACGCTCACTTGCCATTGAAACACCTGTCGACATTGACCGCAAGGTAATGGAAGTGAATTTTTTCGGCACAATAGCAATCACAAAGGCTCTGCTGCCACACATTGTAGAAAATGGCGGTGGACTCATTGTTGTGACGTCAAGCGTTGTGGGCAAATACGGAATCACATTCCGTTCAGCCTATTCAGCGTCAAAACACGCACTTCACGGCTTCTTTGAAAGCCTACGTGCCGAAACAGCAAAAAACAACATACAGATTACCATAATAGAACCTGGACGCATCGCCACAAACGTATCGCTCAACGCCATTACAAAGACTGGCGAAAAATACGGCATAATGGACAAGGGGCAGGCTATGGGAATGAGCGCCGAAGAGTCGGCCCGCATCATACTGAAAGCCGTGAAACGTGACAAGAAAGAAGTGCTCTACGGTGGAAAAGCCACCATTTTGGTTCACATCAGAAAATGGTTCCCAAATCTGTTCTACTTCCTTGCATCAAGGGTTGATTCAACTAAATAAGCAACTGAAAATTAAAATATTAACATAAACCTTAAATAAAAATGGCACATCAAATAAACGGCATACAACAAATGGGCGTTGGCGTACCAAACGTTCTGGAAGGCTGGGAATGGTTCAACAAGAACTTCGGAATGGACATCAAGGTGTTTGACGAAGCGGCTGTGGCAAAACTTATGTTGCCTCACACCGGCGGTCAAACCCGCGAACGCCGTGCAATATTCGCGCTAAACCTTCAAGGTGGTGGCGGTTTTGAAATCTGGCAACACACAGGCAAGGTGCCTGAAATGCCAAAGTTTGAAATACAGATTGGCGACCTTGGCGTCTGCATCGCAAAAATGAAGACAACAGACATCAAGAAGGCATACAACACTTTCAAGGAAAGAGGCATTCAATTGCTGACCGCCATTGAAAAAGACCCTGCAGGCACAGAACATTTCTACGTAAAGGACCTTTACGGCAACCTTTGGGAATTCATTCAGGAATCGTCAATTTTTGCAAAGACAAAAGCCGTAAATGGTGGCGTCTTCGGTGGCGTGGTTGGCGTCAAGAATGTTGACGAAAGTATGCCTGTCTATCGCGACATACTTGGCTACGACAAGGTTGTATATGACAAAGAGGACGTGTTCACCGACTGGGCAGGCGTACCAGGAAGCGCAAACCGCTACCGCCGTGTGCTATTGGCACAGACAAAACAAGGTCACGGCGCTTTCTCTCCTATTTTCGGCACATCGCAAATTGAACTTGTGCAAGCACTGGACCGCGAACCAAAAGGCATCTTCGACGGACGTATCTGGGGCGATCCTGGCTATATCCAGATTTGCTACGACATTGCAGGTATGGACGACTTGCGTGAATTTGTCAAGTCAAAGGGATTTCCTTTCACTGTTGACAGCACACGCGCCAACGACACATTCGATATGGGCGAGGCATCAGGCAGTTTCGCATACATTCAGGCACCAGAAGGCACTCTGATTGAATTTGTAGAGACTCACAAAGTGCCTATCGCAAAGAAACTTGGCATAGTAATCGACCTGCACAAACGCGGAATGGACAAACCTCTGCCAAACTGGTTGCTAAAGGCATTCGCCGTAAAACGCGTGAAATTCTAAATCAACACACATATAGACAACAAGCCTCGGCTAAAGCCGGGGCTTTGTTGTTTTTATATAGACGCCATAAACACATGTCACATAACGAAAAAAAACGCATCGTTTTTATGCAATTATTGCTGAATTTTGCATTAATTTGATGTAAAATCATACATTTTGTGCATCATTTTAATGCGATTATTAATGAATTTTGCATTAATTTGATGCAATATCTATATATTTGTTGCATCAAACTGATGTACAATGGATAGACTATTCGAATTTTCAAACAAAAAAATCAATGAAGTCAAAATAGACTTCACCAGATACAAATATCACGATATCAAATGGGAAGGGAGAATGTTCGGTCTTGTAGGTCCTCGTGGAATTGGCAAGACTACAATGCTGTTGCAATATATAAAGCAAAACCTATCTGTCGCTGACACACTATATGTATCAGCCGACCATATATATTTTTCAGACCACTCGCTACTTGATCTTGCTGACACTTTTTCGAAAATGAACGGCAAGCACTTGTTCATAGACGAGGTTCACAAATATGGAGCCTGGTCACAAGAACTGAAGCAAATATATGACACATACAGCGATATGCAAGTTGTATTCACTGGTTCGTCAATTTTAGATATATACAAAGGTATAAGCGATTTGAGCCGTAGAGCACCAATATATGAAATGCAAGGACTATCGTTTAGAGAATTTCTATACCTGTTTCACGGCATAAAAGTACCAACATACACACTCGCCGAAATACTCACACACAAGGTAGAACCTATTGAGGGCGTGCCTCATCCTTTGCCATTGTTCAACGAATATCTGCGACAAGGATACTACCCGTTTGCGTTAGACGTCGACTTTACCACAGAGATTCAACAGGTTATAACACTCACAATGGAAAACGACATTCCACAATACGCACATTTGAACGTTTCTGTAGGCAAAAAATTAAAACAACTACTAATGGTAATTGCCAAAAGCGTGCCATTCAAGCCAGTAATGCAAAAACTATCCGAAGTTACTGGTATAAGTCGCAACTACATACCCGACTACCTTTACTACATTGAACGCGCAGGAATGATAAGCCAGCTACAAGACGACACTTCAGGGATTAGAGGATTAGGCAAAGTGGAAAAGATTTATTTAGACAACACAAACCTGATTTACGCCTTAACACCTTCTCTGGCTGACATTGGCAACGTACGAGAGACATTCTTCAACAATCAAATGCGCATTCAAGGAGATATAGCATCGTCACGTACTGCTGATTTCACTATAAACAACCTTACATTTGAGATTGGAGGGAAAAACAAGGGTAAGCGCCAAATAGCCACAGCCGAAAACGGATTTATCGTAAAAGACGATATTGAAACTGGATATGCAAATGTCATACCTTTATATCACTTCGGACTTCTCTACTAAACCATTTTCCATATACATAATAGCAGTCAAAGTCAACTACGGCGATGCACAAATAAAGTGACGGGCATCAATTTATAGGACCAACTTGGTATTTTCCCAAAATAATTTACTTTTGCAGTCACAAAAAATTAAAGAATAAATACATAAACAATCATGGCAGATACTTCAGATTTCAAGAATGGTTTGTGCATCGAACTTGAAGGCAAACTATACACAATCGTGAACTTCTTGCACGTTAAGCCAGGCAAAGGCCCTGCTTTCGTACGTACAAAACTCAAGAACCTTGAGAATGGCAAGACAATCGACTACAACTTCCACGGTGATGTAAAAGTAAAGACAATCCGCATCGAGCGCCGTCAATACCAATACCTTTACAAGGAAGCCGACAGTTTCGTATTCATGAACTGCGAGACTTATGACCAAATCAACATCGATGGCGCACTTATCGAGAACAACGACTTGATGAAGGAAGGCCAATTGGCAGACATCACTTTCCACGCTGAAACTGAAAAGCCATTGCAAGTTGAATTGCCACCATACGTTGAGTTGGAAGTAACTTACACCGAGCCAGGCGTAAAGGGCGATACAGCAACAAACGCAATGAAACCTGCAACAGTTGAGACTGGCGCACAAGTGATGGTTCCATTGTTCATCAACGCTGGCGAGCGCATCAAGATTGACACTCGCGACCGTAGCTACGGCGAACGTATCAAATAGATTATAGATTCTTTCTATTATAAAAAACACCGGCCACACCGGTGTTTTTTTATATATTTAAGGCTGTAAAAATAACGTTCAAATCCGTTTTTTATGGGCGAAAGTGCAATACATAACCGACTGCAATTGAGCAACTTCAAGTTAAACGCCCTTTTGCGTGTCACTCTGGCCATTAATGAAAACACACCTGTAAACGAACTTCTGGAACAATTCAGAAGCATTCTTTGCGACGACCTCAACATTGGCAAAGTGCTAATGTTCAGTTACAACCAGAAATGGGAACGCGTGCTGATGTCAGGTGTGAAACGTTCGGTTGCCGACGGCATACGAGTTGAAAACGACTTGCAATACTACAAGCAGATTACCAACCTGACGGCAACCCTCAACCAAAGCCTTGCACAATTTGACACAATAATCCCTGTCTATCACCACGACAAGCCTATCGCCTACGTAATCATTGGCGACATTGAAGAGGAACAGGCAGGAATGAGCCCGACAATCAAGCACCTCACTTTTATCCAAACTCTGGCAAACGTGATTGTGGTTGCAATCGAAAACCGCAACCTGTTCAACGAGAACGTCAGACAAGAAGCGATGAAGAAAGAGCTTGAACTGGCATCGCGAATGCAGACTATGCTGATTCCAAACCCCGCAATGTTGCCAAACAACAACTTGTTTCACGTGTCGGCTTACTACCTGCCACACTTCGACGTTGGTGGCGACTACTACGACTGGATAAAACTTACTGACGAGGTGTACTGCTTCTGCATTGCCGACGTTTCGGGCAAGGGCATTTCTGCGGCGTTGCTAATGTCAAACTTTCAGGCAAACCTACGCGCCCTCACCAGCACGAACCTGCCACTGGTTGACATTGTCAACAAACTGAACGTCAAGGTAATGGAAAATGTCAACGGCGAAAAATTCATTACTCTGTTTGTGGCTTACTACAACATCAACACCCACAAACTGACCTATGTGAATGCAGGTCACAACCCACCTATCTTCTTCGATAAGGCGAAAAACGAGATTTCACAGTTGACATCTGGGTGTATGGGCGTGGGTATGCTCGACTATATCCCGAAAATCAACGTTGGCGAACTCGACATAACACCAGGTTGCAAGATAATTTGCTTCACCGACGGCTCGGTTGAGATAGAGAACGACAAGCACGAGGCTTTCGGCACCGAACCTATCGAGAAACTTATAAATCAAGGCAAGGACATTGCCGACGACATAGACAATCTTGTTGAACAACTTTACGAGCACAAAGGTCCCGACGGCGATTTCTTCGACGACATCACCATTTTGGGCGTAGAGTTCAAGTAAATGCATATCAATAAAAAAAACAATATGCAAGATTTGCCACAAGACCCGTTTATGCTGATGAGCGCAATAAATATGAAACTGCGCGACGAATACGAATCTCTTGATTCGCTTTGCGCCGACCTTGACATTGACAAGTCGGAACTGACAACGAAACTTGCCGAAGCAGGATTCGAATATAGCGAGGAAAACAAAAAGTTCTGGTAGACCTGCATTTGGCATCTGCCAAACTGACAACAAAGATGAAATAGATGAACAACACTGCAACAAAGACTAAAATAGTAAACGACCCCGTACTCGGACTTATCGACTTTTCGTCGCCATTGATTCTGGCACTGATTGAACACCCGTGGGTTCAACGCCTGCGCCGAATCAAGCAGTTGGGAATGAGTGATATGGTTTATCCTGGAGCACAGCACACACGTTTCCTGCACACCATTGGCGCCACCACGCTTATGCGCCTGGCCCTTGACACCCTGCGTCAAAAGGGTGCCGACATTACCGACCACGAGTACGAAAGCGCTATGGTTGCAATACTGCTTCACGACATAGGCCACTGCCCCTTCTCGCACGCGCTTGAGCACCATATTGCCGATGCAAGCCACGAAGACATCTCGCTTGTGTTTATGCACGAACTGAACAAGCAGTTCAACGGGCAACTCGACACCGCCATAAAAATTTTCACAAAGGACTACCCAAAGGAATACCTCACAAAACTGGTTTCAGGCCAACTTGACGTGGACCGTCTCGACTATCTGCGTCGCGACAGTTTCTTTACTGGCGTGACCGAAGGCATTGTCAACACCGACCGCATTATAAAGATGCTTGAAGTGGTTGACGACAAACTTGTTGTGGAAAAGAAAGGCATCTATTCAATTGAAAAATTCCTTATTGCCCGCAGGCTTATGTATTGGCAGGTTTACCTTCACAAGACCGTACACTCGGCCGAACAACTGCTGATAAACATTCTGCGACGAGCAAAATACCTGACATCTCAAGGCGAAGACCTTTTTGCATCGCCTGCCTTCAAGTATTTTCTTCAAAATCACGTCACTATCGACGACTTCAAGTCGGGTGCCGTGCTCGAAAACGGCAACACCACACTCGAGAATTTCGCCCTGCTTGATGACGGCGACCTAATGGTGTCGGTCAAGGCGTGGGCATCGCACCCCGACCGCGTGTTGAGCACTCTCTGCAAAAACCTGATGAACCGCCGTCTGCCAAAAACCATTGTCCAGGACCAGCCTGCCGACAACAGTATGGTGAAACTTCTGACCGAAGGCGTGATGAACAAATACGGATACTCTGAAGAAGAGGCAAGTTACTTTGTAAGTTCGGGTGTGATTGCAAACAAGGCCTACAGCCAACGCCACGACCAGATTCTGATTAAAGAGAAAGACGGCTCTGTCACCGAAATTGTGAATGTGGCCGATATGCTCAACATCAGGGCGCTGTCAACCACAATCAGCAAATACTACATTTCGTGGCCAAAAGATATTCACTAACACTCATTGATTATGGAAAACAAAAGCAAAATCGGGAACAAGATATTTCTGGCATTGATGCTTGTATATATGGCAACAATGTTCATTCTATGCTCAACTTCAAACGCCAAAATATCCGAACTGGGCACAGCAAACGAGGCAAGCCTGCAATTCAGCGTGTTAAGTTCGATTCAAAAGCCGATTGAAAACACCAACATCATATTTTTCATTGTGATGCTGGGCATTGCGTTATGGCTTTTTGCAAAAGGCGCCAAAAAGATGCTCGCATACATTCCGTTGCTGGTGTTCAGCGTGTTCACCCTGTTCTGCTACGCATCAATGAGCGGTGCATTCTTCAGCATCGGCGGAAACGACATTACCAAATCGGGACAGTACTGGCTAATGTTCTTCATTGGGATATTCTTCATTGTAGGCGCAACCTGCGTCACGCTGATAGGCACCATTGCAGTCAGGAACCTACGCAAACGCGAGAATGCCGAAAGCAATCAAACACCTAAAGTCGGCAGGAAATGAGCATCACCAATTCACTATTGATTGAACAGACCAAATACACGCCTCGGGTCATTTTCGACGTGGAACGCTCGGTTTACGAGATTTCGGGAAGGGCAATGCTTGAAGGGACTATGTCCGTGCACAACAAAGTCATTGACTGGGTGAACAAATGTATAGACAAGATTCAGCAAAGCATCTGCATTAACGTTAAACTTGTCTATGCCGATTCAAAGGCATCTAAAATGATATCGATGCTAATGGGCGAACTCGAAACTCACTATATGTCAGGACAATCAATAGAAATACGGTGGTTCTACAACATTTACGACGATGACATATACGCCCTTGGCGAGCAACTGGTGAAATCAAGAAAACTGCCAATCAAGTTAATAGGCATTGTAAACAACAAACAGCAATGATAAAACTCATATTGTTCGCAGGGACAGGCAGTTTCATAGGCGGTGCACTGCGATTCATAATATCAAACGCCACTGGCAAGACATCGGCTGGATTCCCGCAGGGAACCTTCATTGTCAACATTGCAGGGTGCCTTGTCATTGGCCTGCTATATGGCCTGATAGACAGGAACCAAACCATTTCAGCCGAATGGCGCACATTGCTGACTGTAGGCTTTTGTGGCGGATTCACCACATTCTCTACATTTGCAAACGAGAATCTTGCCTTGCTGAAAGGCGGAAACATTGCAATGTTCGCCTTCTACACGGCATTAAGCATATTTTTAGGGATAATGGCAGTCTGGGCAGGCAATATGATTGTCAAGAATTGCTGACTATCAAACTTCTACAGATAAAATTATTAAAACACAAATAAGATGAGATACTATCAATCGGTATTCGACCTACCAAAACTTGACGAGGCACTGAAACAGGCCTTCGAAATAAAAAAAGACCGCTACGCATTCGAGCATCTTGGCAAGCACAAGACCTGCCTGCTGATTTTCTTCAACAACAGCCTTCGCACACGATTGAGCACACAAAAGGCCGCCCGCAACCTGGGTATGGACGTGATTGTACTCGACGTGAATCAAGGTGCGTGGAAACTTGAAACCGAACGCGGCGTGATAATGGACGGCGACAAGAGCGAGCATTTGCTCGAGGCCATTCCAGTTATGGCTCAATACTGCGATATGCTTGGCGTACGCTCGTTTGCAAAATTTGAAAACCGCGAGGACGACTACACGGAAAAAATCCTCAACCAATTCATAAAATATTCAGGGAAGCCAGTATTCTCAATGGAAGCCGCAACCTGCCACCCATTGCAGGCATTCGCCGACCTCATCACCATTGAGGAAAACAAAAGAAAGCGCCGGCCGA
>CALABN010000062.1 GCA_937885735.1 uncultured Bacteroidota bacterium
AAAGCCCATTTTGTTATTACTATTTTTCAAACGGTGAATTTATAGAACTCACCTTCATATATTTTTATTGATGTCCGCTGATGCGTATAGAACTTTGAATTGGCAGTTTAACACAGATTAATATTATTTCTATTTAATTGAATATCAAAATATAAACCAATACACATTCATAATTGTTTCTGCGAACATAAAGCAAGTAAAAAAAAGCGGTTAATTATTGTATAAAACTTATCTATAATCACTTACACTTTATTTTCAGGCACCAATAATTTTCACTTTTTCTGATAGTTCGCCTATTCTGGCTTGTGTTGCATAGCATCGTTCACAAAATCGGTTGGGGTTTTGCCAAACTGCTTGCTGAAGCACTTGCTGAAATATTTTGGGTCAGAGAAACCAACCATATAGGCAACCTCGGTGATTGGCATCTTGTCTTGCGAGAGTATCATAGATGCCTTGTTCAAGCGGTGACGACGCACAAACTCGACCAACGAAACGCCTGTGAGCGCCTTGATTTTCTTCAGGACGGACGAGTGGCTCATATTCATCTTGTCGACTATGGTGGAAACGTCGAAATCGGTATCGGAAATGTTGTCCTCTATGATGTCGATAATCTTGCTCAAGAACTTCTCGTCCATACTGGTAATGGTAATGTCGCGAGGCTTGAGCAGAATCTTCTGGCTGTAAAGGTCGATGAGTTGCCTGCGAGTTGATAGCAACTGGCTCACCTGCGCCTCGAGCACATTGAGCGCAAACGGCTTGCTGACATAACGGTCGGCACCTTGCTCGTAACCTTCGATGATAGCCTCCTCGGTGGCACGAGCGGACAACAATATAACTGGTATGTGGCTTGTCTCAATTGTCGACTTGACAAGCGAACATAACTCGCGTCCGTCGAGTTCGGGCATCATAATGTCGGAAATGAGCATATCGGGCAGACTACTCTGCACCAATGCCCACGCCTTTTTGCCGTCGGTGGCGGTGATGACACGGTATGTCTTGGCAAAACTGCGCTCGAGGAACGACAGCATCTCGACGTCATCCTCGACTATCAACAGCAATGGCCGTTGCTCGTCCTGGGCATTCTGGCTGACAATGTCGAATGACGCACTTTGTGGCATCGGCTCTGCCAACTGGCTGTCAATCACCGACGCATCGTTCTTTAGCGTGCGACCTTGGGTGTGTGCGGTTCCCAACGGAAGTTGAATGGTGAACACCGTTCCCTGCCCTTGCTTGCTCTCAACGTGAACCGCGCCACTGTGCATCTCTACGTAATCCTTGACAATGGACAGCCCGATTCCAGAACCTGCCTGGCCTGTCTCTGCCTGATTCGAAGCCTGATAGAAACGGTCAAACACATTGTTTATATCCTTTTCAGGAATGCCGATTCCAGTATCGCCTATTTCAATGTTCAGATATTGCGTATCGGTTGCTATCTTCTTGACCGACTGACCATTGAATCGCGAATCGGTGATAAATGTGACTATGGTGATGCTACCTTTTTCAGGCGTGTACTTGAATGCATTTGAAATGAGGTTGTAAATGGCCGTGGTAAGCATCTCCTTGTCAATCCACACCTCATCGTTGGTGCCGTCGATATCAAACTGGACGGAAATGTCGATATCCTTGTTGCGGAACTGCTGATTGAAATATTCGAGGATATCCTTAAGATACGGAATGAAATGGACACACTCAAACTGCGGTTCAATGGCCCCCATATCTATCTTTTTAACCTGCAACAACTTGTCAGTCAAGCCCAAAAGACGTGACACATTTTTACGGACCAGATTGAGATCGTCACGGACGGCGGTTGTAAGTTGTTGAGTCTGAAGCACATTGTCGAGCGGGCCGTAAATAAGTGACAAAGGTGTGCGAATCTCGTGAGAAATGTTTGTGAAGAAGCGCATCTTGGCCTCGGTGAGTTCGACGGCCTTCTGCTTTTCGTAAGCCTCAAGTTCAAGTTTGTTCTTGACTTTGACGTCGATGATAGAATACTTGTGGAAGAAGAAAAGCACCACGAGCACAAACAGGAAATATACGGCAAAGAACCACGGACTGCGCCAAATGACTGGCTTGACGGTTATCTTGAGTTCAGCCACGCTGTCGGACCACGTGCCGTTATTACTTATCGGGCGGACCTGGAACACGTATCGGCCCTCGCGTATGTTGGTGTATGTGGCGGAATGCTCCAAACGGCCTGTTATGCGCCATTCGTCATTGTAACCCTTCAACCGATAGGCATAGCGGACATTTTCGACATTGGCGTAATTCATTCCCGAAAACTCGATTGAAAAATCCTTGTGGCTTGGCCACAATGTCAGGCTCTTGGTGGTGGAAATGTTCCTTTCAAGGACAACCTTACCGCCGAATTCCTGACCTGGCTTAACCAAATCGTTGGAAATCTTGAGACCCGTGATGCAAGTCTGGAAATTGTAAACCTTTGAATTAATGTTATATGGATTAAAAAACGACACTCCGTCGACACCACCGAAATAGAGAGTCCCATCAACATTCTTGTAGCACGAACGCGAGAAGAACTCATTGCTCTGCAAACCGTCGTTCTTGCCAAACGACGCGATTGCGAAATTACGAGTGTCTATTCGGGCCAACCCGTTGACCGTTCCTACCCACAGAAATCCGTTATCGTCCTCGACAATGCTCGAAATGTTTGAATTTGGCAAACCGTCGGCCGACGTGTAGCAGACAAAATGACCCTTGTTCTGCATTATGGCCTCGGTAGGATTTTCGCCTTCAGGCAAGACAAATCGGTTGAGACCGTTGCCTGTTCCAATCCACATTGTTCCGCGACTATCACAGAAAATACAATTTACATCGTTATTGCTCAAGCTGTTAGACGATTCGCTATTGAATTTATAAGTGACAAAGTTGCTCATTCCGTATGTCAGCAGATTGATTGGCGACACGCTGACTCCGCCTCCCTTGGTTCCTATCCACAAATTGCCGTAAGTGTCTTCGCCAAACGAAAGCACCCTATCGCCACCAATTGTCTGATAATCAGTTTGAGTCTGGGTATTAAAAGTGAAGGTCTGGCCTGTTTGGGCATCAACCTTACTGAACCCTCCTCCCCACGTTCCTACCCAAATATTGGCGAAACTGTCCTCGAAAATTGAAAATGCAAAGGCAGGCATCGGGAACACCGTATAACGACCTTTTGAATCGACCTTGGTAACCCAATTATAAAGACTTGATATCCAAAGATTTTGATGCGAATCAAAATATAAAGACAAAATTTCCTTGCTCTGCACATTGGCATACGAGCCGATAGACATTGGCTCGATGCTGTAACTATCTGTCCCGTTTTGTTTTATGTAATGAAGACCATTGTGGGCCGTACCAATGTACAATGTACCTTTCCCGTTGCCAGCAATGGCCGTCACGACATCGTTGTTGAAGTTGGCCTTGTAACCAACAATATTGTCGAAACGGAAAATAGGCTTGCGGTTAAGGTCGAGCAAACCACAGCCCTTGCTCTCTGTACCAATCCAAAGAACACCGCAGGCATCTATCATCAACGAGTTGACTGTCTTGTCGTTGAGCGTGTTGGCATCAAGTGGGTCCGAAGCATAACTGACAATCTTCATATCATCACCGATACTGAACAAGCCAGAACCACGGCCACCACCCCAAACCGTATTGGCCGAATCTACCGTCAAGACGCTTATCCAATTGCTTTCCAAACGATAGTCAACAGGTTGGAAGGTTGAATACAACTGTTTGGGCGTCAATTTATTATCATTAAACTGATAGCAACACATTCCGCTTGAAGTGGCAATGAAAAAATCAGATTCGCCACGGCGGGCAATGGAATTGACCCTTGCCAACGACAGATATCCCAAATCGAGCAATTGGAATGCAGATTCGCTACTGTCATACAAGAACATACCGCTACCCGTACCAATAAAATAAACATTCCGCGACAGTTGGCAAACGCTGACCGTGTTGATGAAATTCTTGGTGCGCGCCAGAATGGAACCGTCGCCAGCCCTATAGACCGACTTTTGCGAAACATTTGTAAAACTGTAACCGTAAGCGCAGGTGTCGCAAGGCTCACCAATATAAAGTCCGAATTCAGTGCCAATCAGCATATTGCTGTCCTGGTCGAAAAAGACGAACTCGACGGTTGCGGTAGAAGGAATGACATCGTCCATACGGACAATGCGGTTTTCGGGCATAAGATACTTGTTCAGGCCACCGCAACGCGTACCTATATATAAGTTATTGTCGGCATCGCCCCGCACACAAACGACATCGTTGGTGCTCAAAGTGCCAGCATCAAGCG
>CALABN010000063.1 GCA_937885735.1 uncultured Bacteroidota bacterium
ACGTGCTATCGATGAGGTATTCTTCCTTAACGATTTCTTGGAATTGGAAAAGGAATATCCAAACTTCCATTTCCACTTGGCTCTTGACCGTCCTGATCCAAAGGCTGACGGACTTGGCATCAAGTACACAGCAGGCTTTATTGCTCCTGTAATGGGCGATACTTACCTGAAGCAACACGAGGAGCCAGAAGATATTGAATACTACTTGTGCGGACCTCCAATGATGGCAAAGACCGTTTTGGACTTGCTTTACAGCTTGGGTGTTGAAGACGAAATGATTCACTTCGATAACTTCGGCGCTTAATTTCGCATAACGCAAATATTGAATCCCTGCAACTCTTGAGTTGCGGGGATTTTTTTTTATGCTCAATTGTTTGGCTATGCAATAAATGCCCTGTAGAACGGGATAATATTTGTAAATCAATGTCATACTTTGTTATTTTGCACAATAAACTATTTGAAATGAAACGCATTGTTCTCGCCTTGACCGCATTTGTCGCTGTGTCGTGTGCTACTGTGCCGGACTCTTATTTTACAAGCGATGGCCTTATTCAAGGCACTACTTACCACATCATCTACAAGCACAAATCCGACCTTGGACATGATATCAGCCTTGCCTTGCATCGTTTTGACACGTCGTTGAGTGCTTATATACCTGAATCTACTATAAGCAAGATCAACAACAACCTGATTGACTCAACAGATGATACTTTGTTTCTGTCTTGTCTTCGCCGTTCGTTGGAAATATCTGAATTGACACGTGGCGCAATGGACATAACCGTCAGCCCGTTGGTGAATGTGTGGGGATTTGGGTTCAGCAAGAGGGAACACGTCACACAGCATATGATTGACAGCCTGCGTGAGTTTTGCAGTTACACTAAAATCCATATTGATGGCAATCGAATTGTAAAGGACGACCCGCGTGTCCAGTTGAATGCAAATTGCATAGCTCAAGGTCAGTCGGTTGATGTCATTGCTGAAATGTTCGAGAGTATGGGCATCAATGATTATATGGTGGAGATAGGGGGAGAGGTGCGAGCCAAAGGCGTCAATGCAAGGAACAGTCTGTGGCGCATAGGCATCGACAAGCCAATCGACGACAGCACGTCGCAGAACCGCGAAATTCAGCGCATCGTGCAGATTGACAACCGAAGCATTTCCACATCGGGCAATTACCGCAAGTTTTATGTGGAGAACGGCATGAAATACTCGCATACCATTAATCCTGCCACAGGCTATCCTGCGCAAAGCGGATTGTTGAGCGCTTCCATAGTCGGACCCGATTGCATCACAACCGATGCCTTGGCTACGGCGTGCATGGTGCTTGGTCCTGAAAAGGCGTCGCAAATGTGCGACACTTTGCCGGGTATCGACTACTACTTGATTTATGCCGATTCTGTTGGCAATTTGCAGACAATCTTTTCTAAAGGATTTGAAGACATCGTTTTAAAATAAATATGCTATGAAAAAAATCTTTTTTATGGTTGCATCGGCACTCGCAATGGTGTCGTGTGCAAACGAGAATGCATCAAAAAAGGCCGTCAGCGTGTCAGAAACGCTTGCGTTTGATTTGGATGGAGTAAAGGTGACTTGGGTTCAGGACAACATTGGATTGCGCCTTATGCCGTCGCAATTGTTTGTGGGTGCCGATTCTGCCCTTATAGACAGTCTTGGGGTGAGAGAAGGAGTGCCTGCCTCAATGAGCGCTTTTTTGGTAGAGCTTGACGGCAAGAAATTGCTGTTTGATGCTGGCAATGGTGGCGCAAATGGCTATTTGGTTCGTCGTTTGGATTCGCTTGGTGTTTCGGCAGACGATATTGACTACTTGTTCATTACACATTTCCATGGTGACCATATTGGTGGCATGCTTGATGGCGACAGTGTCGTTTTCAAGAATGCAGAGGTTTACGCTTCGCAAATGGAATACAGTGCATGGATTGACAGCATGCCAGCCGAACGTAATGGAATGCAGACGAAGACTATGCAGAAATACGCTGATAGATTGCATCTGTTCGCCTTTGGCGACACCTTGCCTATGAATGTCGTTGCCATTGACGCAAAAGGCCATACACCAGGACATACAGCCTATCAGTGTGGCAAGTTGCTTGTGATAGGCGACTTGATGCACGGTGCAGCCTTGCAATTGGTGAATCCTGAAATTTGCGCATCGTTTGATGCCGACAAGGCAAATGCCATTGAAAGCCGTAAGGCATTGCTGAAGTATGCTTCTGACAACAATCTTGTTTATGTGGGAATGCATTTGCCACAGTTGACTGCAGATATGTTTGAATGACATTAATGATAATCAACGAAAAAAGGCATCAGTTGACTGATGCCTTTTTTGTTTTATGGTGTTGATGTTTTTCCTATAGGAATGGAACAATCTTTTCCATTTTCATCCCGCGCGAGCCTTTTACAAGAATTGTATGACCTGAGAGTTTCAGTGATTCAATTTGTTTTGCACAATCGTCAGAATCATAAAAACAGTGGAATGTATGAGCGTCTTTTATGTTGCTGAAATTCTTTCCAACCAAATATACATCTTCAAATCCCAATTTTTGGATAAGCCCGACAAGTACACCATGCTCGCGAGAAGAAGCGTCGCCCAATTCCAGCATGTCACCCAAAATCAGTATTTTGTTTTCAGCCTTGATGTTTGCAAAGTTGTTCACTGCCACATCCATGCTTGATGGATTGGCGTTGTAGTAGTCGAGTAGGACGGAGTTTCCATTCTCTGTCTTTACCATTTGCGAACGGTTGTTTTGAGGAATGTAGTTCTCTATGGCGTCCTTAATGTCGGCAGGCTTTATGCCGAAATTGTTGCCTACGCAAACGGCAGCCAATGCATTCTCAAAGTTGTAGGCGCCAATCAGGTGAGTGTTGATTGTGTAATTGCCGTTGTTTACAACCTCATTTTCATTGGCAATGACTTCATCGGAAGGCATCCATTTAAATGAAAGGTAAAGTGGACTGTCTTCGAGCTTGCCTTGACAATGTGTGAAAATCTTTGTTCCGTAGTAAATGATGTTGTGAGGCGGATTCAGGTCTTCCAGAATTTCATTGTCATAGTTGACGAAGGCCATTCCGTCATTTTCGTGAAGATATTTGTAAAGTTCACCCTTGGTTTCCTTTACACCGTTAAACGAGCCAAATCCCTCAAGGTGAGCACGGCCAACATTGGTTATGATGCCAAAGTCGGGTGCGGCAATCTTGCACAGTTTTGCAATCTCGCCCTTGTGGCTAGCCCCCATTTCAACAACACCGAAAGTGTGTTCTTTTGTCATTGACAATAGTGTCAAAGGAACACCGATGTGGTTGTTGAGGTTGCCTTGTGTGAAGAAAACGTTGTATTTTTTTGAAAGGACGCGTGCTGTAAGTTCCTTGGTGGTTGTCTTGCCGTTTGTGCCAGTGATGGCAAGAATAGGCAATCCAAGACGCTTGCGGTGGTATGTGGCAAGTTTTTGCAAGGTGTCAAGCACGTTGTCGACTACGATGTAGCGGCCGTCTTTCGCATAATCTGAATTGTCAATGATGGCGTATGGACATTTTTCCAATGCTTTTTCAGCATATTCGTTGCCGTCATTGTTGTCGCCCTTTAAGGCAAAGAATAGAGAATCTTCCGAAGCCTTCCTGCTGTCGATGCAGATATGCGGGTACTTTAGGAAAATCTCATAAAGTGCTGACGTATTCATGGTATAGTTGGATTGTTTATGAATTAAAAAGCCTCGTCGTAATAACGAGGCTTTTATTATGTAAACAAATTAATGTTAGTTTCCTTTTGAATCACCTACACGAGTCATTGCGCAGCGGAAGCCCAAGTCGTCTTGTGCTTGTGTCTCCTCAAGGAATCTGCGAGTGCCAGCGCCCAACCAATAGATACGGTCGTGCCAACCACCACCTTTATATACTCTTACGTGGTCACTTACAAGAGATGTCATCATTGGGTCCGTACGATCCTTACCTGTGAAGTACATTCTCTTTGAGCCTCTTTCGCGGGAAGCATCTTCGTTAGAATAGTCAAGGCTTGATTCAAAATCACCATCAAGGTAGTTGATGTTGTCGGCTGTTTGGTAGTTGCGACGGTCGATGGCCTCTTCTTCTGATACTTCACGATAACGTAAGTGTCCCAAACTGTCTTTTTCAGCAACATTGCCTTCTTCATCACGAACCAAAGTTTGGAATACATTGCCACGGAATGGACGGAATTCCTCAACATCGCCTTGTGACATGGTACGATATACATCGGCGACCCATTCGTTGACGTTGCCTGCCATACAATACAAACCATAGTCGTTTGGCCAGTAAGAGAATACTGGGGCAGTGATGTCGGCATTATCGTTCAATGCACCGGCAACACCCATCATATCGCCTCGTCCACGCATTGCATTTGCCATTATGCGACCTCTTTCCTTTGCTGCAGGATTACGGAATCCATCGCCGGCCCAAGGATAAATCTTACGTTCATAAACACGTTCTCCTACTGATGTGCCTACTATTGACAATGCTGCAAATTCCCATTCAGCTTCAGTCGGGAGTCGGTATTTTGGAAGAAGAAATCCGTCTTCCATTCTAATTTTACGGTAGTCCTTATTTGGATCAAGGTCTTCCATTTCCTGACCTACAGCACCTTCATATTGGTGTGCCAAGTATGCATCGGTATTGAAACTCTGTGCACCTTGTTGATATGGATCTTCCAACAAAAATCCCAAATTGATAAGTATGCGTTCGTTTACACGGTCGGTACGCCATGCACAGTAGTCGTTGGCTTGCAGCCAGTTGACTCCAACAACAGGATATTCCTGATATGCTGGGTGACGGAAATAGTATTCAACGTAAGGCTCGTTGTATGCCAATTTTCTACGCCAAACCAATGTGTCTGGCAAGGCTCTTTTGTAAACTTCAGGATATTCAACGTATACACGTGAAATCCAATACAAATATTCCCTATAGTCTAGGTTGCGGATTTCGGTTTCATCCATATAGAATGATGATACAGATACTCTGCGTGGTATGTTATTCCAATCGTATAGGATGTCTTGCTCTACTCGACCCATTGTAAAGGTACCGCCTTCGATGAATACCAAGCCTGGACCTGTCTCTTGCTCGTATTCGCCCATAAATTTTTCAAAACCACCATTGTCTTCTGAGTTGTAATCCCATCCTGTGGTTTGGGAAACTTCACCGCTTCCACCGCACGAAAATAGTGCTGTTGTGGCTACACATACTACAATACTTAAGGTTTTAACTTTCATAGAAGTTTCTTTTAATAATATTTTTTGCAACGACAAATATAAACAAAAACCTAAACATAATACCCATTATCGTAAAAAAGACGGACATTCTATTGGCTTATGTTTTTCTTTGTGCTTTCTGTCAAATAATTTGGTGATGGAAATCTCGTGTGCGTTTCCCATTCCCGTTATTTTTTTATTCGTTTCTAAATCGTAATTATATGCAATAGTTAAATCTAACTTTCTGTAGCCTAATAATATGGATAGGGTGGGCCCACATTCGTCGAATCCGGTCCGGCCTGATATCCCTGCCATTAGACATTTCACTTGACTTATAACGCCTAATTGAAGATTTTGTTGTGTTCCTTGTCGTTGAAATAGCAAATTTGGCATTATTTCCACTGAATTTTTTTTTGTCAGAGTCTTAATTTTGTGGATGTAACCTGCGCCTAACGACCATTTTATTTTTGTTTTTGACTCAATGGACGAGGATAACCCTTGTTGCGGACGGGGCAGGTGCTCGATGGCGAGTGATACAAACATTCTGCTTATTATGGCAGATACACCAATGCCACCGTCAATCCTGATTTTCGATGATTCTGTCGGAATGTTTTCTTCTTGTTCAAATGATAGTTCCGAAGTGTTAAGATATTCCTGAAGAACACCTATTTTAATTCCATATCTGATTGCGGTTGTTCTTGTCGCCTGTGTTTGGTAACTGTACGAACAGAATGCCCGAGGTTTCGCAAATGCCGATGTGTGTTCGTTTTCTATTTCAATTCCGCACCCCATGTTTTTGGCAACGGGCATATCTGCGGCAAACCCATAATAGTTGAAACCAGCGTCGGCTTTTGGCCATTGGTTGCGGTAAAATGCGTTCAGGCGCAACTTGTCAGCCGAACCTGCCATCGATGGATTGCTTGTAAGCACATTGTCGCACCATTGGCTGATAGAACTGTCTTGCGCTATCATCATTAATGGCAAATGCATTATTGTCATTAGTGTAATGATATTTTTGCCGAACATCTGTTTTCGCATAAATTGAGGCAATAAAAATAGTCAATCCGCAGTTTGCTTACTGTGAAACGAAAAAAAAGAAATTATATTTTTAGCGCTCCGAAAATAAGGTTTTATGGTTAAGGTGATTCCTTCAATATTATTGCTCTTTTCTGTACTTGTCACTAATGCGCAGGTTGTGATTTCCGACTCATTGTCAACTGATGATTTGCGTGGTTGTTGGTCGGAATATAACGAACTTGCGTGTACACCTTTATTATATAATGTGATGGTGCCGATTGACGGCAATGGCGAAAATGTGAGCGTCAAGGTTGGCGAGTGCAAGTTCCGCGCATTGTTGGAATCGGAAGAAAAAATGACACAATGGACAACACTCGATACGGCATTGCATATTGATTCGAAGATTGTAACCACCCGTAAGAAAAAATCATTGCAGTTGAGTTTCTCTCCATTTATTAAAAACAATGGTGGCCAAATATTGGCTTTGTCTGAATATCAATTTGAAATTGATGAGATGAAAATGCCCGTGCGCAAGATGGCGAACAGCCAGGACCGAAAAAACTCAATGCTGAGTTCTGGCAAGTGGTACAAGATAAAGGTTGATACTTCGGGTGTGTACAAATTGACTTATGAAGACTTGAAGAAGATAGGCCTTCAAGAACCTGGACATACGCGTGTCTTCAGTTATGGAGGTCGGCAATTGTCGTACTATTGCTCAAATGACGCGCTTGACGACTTTAACGAGATTCCTGTGATAATGGAAAGTGGTTCTGATGGTGTTTTTGGCAGTGGCGACTATCTGGCGTTTTATGCCGAGGGACCTGTTGTCCTCAATTACGATGAGAAAAGGTCGATGTTCATACACGAAAAACATTGCTATTCCGACTATGCCTATCTGTTCCTGACTTCTGATTTTGGAGATGCGCTTCTAATGGAAACGGTCAAGACTGAGACTTCGCAAGCGGATGCCGTTGTCGATTCGTACGATTGTTACGGATATATGGAGAACGACAAATACAATTTGGTCTCATCGGGACGTAGATGGTATGATTCCAAACTGAACACCAACAAGATGGATTCTTCATTGTTTTATATTCCGAATATTGATAAAAATGAAGATGTCAAGGTGTATGCGTCGTCAGCGGGACATAAGGGAGCAGGTGTTTCATCTACATATTTTAAATATACATATCAAGGACGGCAGGTTTCTTCAGTGACGGTGTCAAAGCCATTTGACTCATATGTGTACGGCGATTTTTGTGAGACACAGTTCGGGTTTAAGGCAAAATCGTCGAAAATACATATCGGATACGGTTTCTTCAGCCCAAGTACATTGTGGGAAGGCTATATGGACAAAATATGTGTCAATGCTCGCGCATCGTTGAGTTATAATGGCAAGAGCCAGTTGGCTTTCCGTGATTCAAGGTCTAAAGATGTGCCTTTTGTGAAATACAGCATCAATGACGGCGGACAGTCCATGATGGTGCTTGATGTGACAACGCCTACAAGTCCAAAGCTGATGAGTCTTGAGAAAAAAGGCACTGTTTCGAGTTTTGTTGCTTCTGCTGACGGAACAATTCGCGAGTTTGTCGCATTCGAGTCCGGCAATTTGCGTTCACCGATTATTTCTGGTGATGATTTGGGCTCGATTGAGAACCAGAATATCCATGGTGCACAGACTCCCGATATGCTGATAGTGTCTTATCCGGCTTTCTTGAGTCAGGCTGAAGAGTTGGCAGACTTGCATCGTAGCGTTGATGGCTTTGATGTATTGGTGCTCACTCAACAACAGATTTTCAATGAGTTTTCAGGAGGCGCTCCCGATGTGTCGGCAATAAGGAATTGTGCCAAAATGTTTTATGACAGAGACGATAAATTCAAGTATTTGCTTCTTTTTGGCGATGGTACTTACGACAACAAGAATATTCTAAAATCCAATAGCAATTTCATCCTTACATATCAGTCGAAATTGGGCGAGTCGAGAACTGGCAGTTATGTGTGCGATGATTTCTTCGTCATGCTTGATGAAGGCGAAGGTGAGATGACGGGCACAATCGATGTCGGCATAGGACGTTTACCTGCATCTTCAACAGATGAGGCACAGTTGATGGTTGATAAAATTAGGCGTTATCTATTCAGTCAAGACCATGGAAGTTGGCGCAATGCAATTACATTTATTGCTGATGATGAGGAAGGTGGTGTTTTTGTCTCTGACGCTGAAAACTTGTCAATGACATTAAAATCGGTGTCGCCTGAATACAACGTAAACAAAATTTATCTTGATGCCTATGAACAGGTTTCTGGCTCATCGGGAGCAAGGTACCCCGAAGTGACTGAAGCAATCAAGAAACAGTTTGCGATGGGTTCTGCCATAGTGCAGTACATTGGTCATAGCAATCCTACAAAGATTGCTCATGAATCAATATTTCTTTCAAATGATGTCAAAAACATTGACAATGGTGGCCGTCTTCCGTTTGTGATAACGGCAAGTTGCGAGACAGGCCAGTTTGACAACCACACACTTGTGTCGTTTGGCGAATGTTTCTTGAAGGAAAACAACAAAAATACCATTGGAGGTGCCATTGCGGTATTTACAACAACAAGGGTGGTGTACGACAATCAAAACTACGAACTGTGCAAAAACCTGTATGCACAAGGCACTAAAGAGTCGTTACGGCTTGGCGATTTGGTTATGAATGCGAAGAATGCGACACTCCCTGTGGACAATACAAACAAGCGAAGTTTTGTGTTGCTTGGTGACCCTGCCTTGCGATTGGCGCATCCTTATAATAATAACATACAGGTTGAAAAGGTTAACGGACAGCCAGTTGACGGCAGTGTGGTGCTTGACACAATCAATGCGGTGGATACTGTCAATATTGAAGGGTATGTCTTCGGCAATGACGGCAAGCCTGTGGCCGACGATGGAGTGCTATATGTCACTGTATTTGACAAGCCTGTGACAACTTTCACTCGAGGCAACGATTCTGATTCTCCGATTATCGATTTTGAGGAGCAAAACAGTGTCTTGTATCAAGGCAAGGCATCGATTGTTGACGGCAAGTTCAATTTCAGTTTCATTGTTCCGAAGGATATCAATTATTCATACGGCAATGGAAAGATAAGCCTTTATGCCACTGTCGGGCAAACAGAAATGTCGGGTTATTCCAACAAAATTGTCATTGGTGGCACGCCTCGCAATGCTTCGATATTGGATACGGAGGGACCTGAAATCCAGTTGTTTGTCACTGATACATTCTTTGTCGATGGCTCGGTTGTGGGGAATAATCCAGTCTTGATAGCAAAACTTTATGACGAATCTGGCATCAACACCACTGGCAACGGCATTGGACATAATATAACGGCAGTCCTCGACGATGACCAGCATACAATGTTGATTCTGAACGATTATTATGAGGGGTATATTGACCAGTACAACTCGGGCGAGGTGCGGTTCCGCCTTAACGATTTGGAAGAAGGCGAGCATACGTTGACGTTCAAGGCTTGGGACATATACAATAATCCTTCGGAAATGGGAATCACTTTCATTGTTAAAGATGAAAGTTCAGTGGCGATAGGCAGTGTGTACAATTATCCAAATCCCGCCAATGCTGATACGTATTTTGTTGTGAATCATAATGCAACGAATGAAAATATTGACATAACCATTACTGTCAGCGATTTGTCGGGACGCACTATTGCAGTGTTGAAGGACAAACGAGAATCGGGCGACACATCGCCAATTCATTGGAATTGCCAGCATAACGGGCGTCTATTGGATTGCGGAATATATATTTACACAGTGGAAATTAGTGGCAAGAGTGGAAAAAACTTTAAGTCGGGCAAAATGATATTGTCAAGACAATAATTCCAACTAAAATTAGTTTCTATATTTGCAACGTGAAATTTTTATTATGAAAAGACTACATTATTTTTTACCAATTGTGGCAATTTTTTGCTCTCTTGGAGCTAACGCTGGCGAAGGGGATAATAATACATTGGGACAAGATGTTTCTGATGAAAATTTAAGGGCAATTAATACAGCCGTGCCATTCTTGCGCATAGCGCCAGATTCCCGTTCGGGTGCAATGGGTGATGCTGGAATTGCATTGTCGCCAGATGCATACGCACAGATTTGGAACTCGTCAAAGTTGGCATTTGTTGAAAACCCTTATGGGGTGTCTCTTACTTATGTGCCTTGGTTGCGTCAATTGATCGGCGATATGAACCTGGCATACGTATCGGGTTATTATCGTTTGGACAAAATTCAGGCCATTGGCGTGAGCCTGCGTTATTTCACTATGGGTAATGTGAATTTTACTGATAATGGTGGAATTTCTATGGGTAGTTTCTCACCTCACGAGTTGGCATTCGACTTGTCATACAACCGTAAGTTGTCCGATAATTTCTCGCTTGGCTTGGCAGGCAGGTTCATTTATTCCAACTTGACAGGCGGTCAGGGTGGACAGGACCAGGAACAGGTCAATAGCGGCAAGTCTTTCGCCGTAGATATCAACGGCTATTATACCGACAAGGTTAAGGTTTCGGACTATGATTGCGAATGGTCGGCAGGTTTCAGCATCAGCAACTTGGGTTCTAAACTTGGCTACACTGCAGAAGAAAAAAATTTCATACCAACCAATCTTGGCATCGGTGGCGCATTCACAATCAATCTTGACCGTTACAACAAAG
>CALABN010000064.1 GCA_937885735.1 uncultured Bacteroidota bacterium
GTTGCAGTGGCTTGATTTCGGTTACCATTCCAAATTCGGTTACGCACATTGGCCGTTGGGCATTTGATGATTGCAGTGGCTTGATATCGGTGATAATTCCTAATTCAGTTACGAGCATTGCCAAATCTACGTTCCTCAATTGCAGTGGCTTGACTTCGGTTGACATTCCAGAGTCAGTCACAAGCATTGAATATTATGCGTTCTCAGTTTGCAGAGGTTTGTCTTCGGTTACCATTCCAAATTCTGTAACAAGCATTGGTTCGTATGTGTTCGATGATTGTGACAATTTGACTATTTATTGTGAAGCATCGTCAAAACCTGATGATTGGAAGTATTATTGGAATCCAGATGGTAGACCTGTCATATGGAGTCCTTCGGCCATTTCATACAACGAAGCCACCGCAGTATCAATCTACGCCACAAGCAACACCATAATAGTAGAAAACGCCACAGCCGACATCTACGTCTATGACACAATGGGACGCCTGGTTGCTCGTAGAGACATTGCGTGCAACGTCTCAATAGCAATGCCACGCGAAGGCATTTACATTGTAAAATGTGGGGCGGAAGTGAAACGAATATATTTAGGATTTAGGAATTAGGATTTCAAAATTCAGATTTTAGAATTCAGAATAAAGGGCAATGGGCTTCGGTCTGTTGCCTTTTTTATTTGGGATTGAACGCAGACTCAACGGATTTTAAACACGAATTGACACGAATTTTCACGAATTGACAGTTAAGGCATAAGTGAAATTAGAAAAAAACTCTGTGTCACCTCTGAGCAACTCTGTGTAATGGATAAGTTACACAGAGAACCACAGAGAATTCTCAGAGAAACACGGAGAAGACAAATAATCCTATTTTTTCAAAAAGGATTGATTTGCGTTTTCAGCGCGAAATGCAGTTTTTGTTCGCCCTGAAAGGGCAGTTCATAATAGCCTATGGCAAAGCGTAGCGACACCATAGGGGAATCGGACACCCGCAAATGGCGCCCTGAAGGGGCAAGTCAAATGGAATTAAGAATTAAAAATTCAGAATTAACAGCCAAAGGTTAATGGCTAATAGCCAATGGCTAAAGTCCAACAGCCAATAGCCAACAGCCAAAGTCCAACAGCCAAACTACCGACTTTCCACCTTCTCATTTTACAGGGAAATCGAAATAAGTGTCGGGGAAAGGCTCGTTGGCAAGCGTGAAATGCCACCACTCGGTGTCGAAAGGCTTGAAGCCAGCATCAAGCATCGCATCGCGTAACAAGTGGCGCAGAGCCTTCTGCTCGTCGGTAATGCCGTCGTAGTCGGGATACGATTCCTCGCCAAACCAGTCGAAAGTGCCACCCAAATCGGCTTCACGCTCGGTCGCCATATCAAACAGTGTCAGATCGACCGTGCTTCCACGGCTGTGGCTTGAACGAGCGCAGATGAATCCCTTGTCGAAGAGCAGGCTCTTGTCGATGTCAGGGTAGAAATACTGTCTGGTTAAGGTGTCGTCAATCTGTTCGGCCCAGCGAATGAAATGGTTTACAGCCGTTTGTGGACGATATGCATCGAAAATCTTCAGCCTATAGCCTTTGGCAAGAAGGTTGTCGCTCGCAATTTTCAGTGCTTGGGCGCCTTCCTTGGTCATCAGCGCCACAGGTGCTTCGTAGCCATCGACGCGCGTGCCTACGAAGTTGTAGGTACTGTAATAGCGGATGTCGAGCAAGACATCGGGCACGGCTTCGCCAATGTACACAAAATCAGAAGAATCCAGTTCTGGCGCGGTCTTCTTTCCGCAGGATATCGCCGTAAGGCAGATAAACATTATTGCAAGTACGTTTCTCATATCGTTTTTTTTGCAAAGATAAATAAAGTTGAAAGTTTGAATTGATAAAGTTGAATGTTTAACGTTGAGAAGATTAGTGCCCAGTGCCTGGCATTTGGTAAGGTTGAAAGTTTTGACGCTACGCTGTTGATATGTTTAGAAGTTGAGAAGTGAATTGTGAATTATAAATTTCGCTTACTTTGCGGTCTATGGACATTCTATTTATTCATTGGCATCCGTCGCCAGAGATATTCTCGATAGGCCCGTTCGCACCGCATTGGTACGGGCTTTTCTTTGCATTGGCCTTTGTTGTGGGCTACTATCTTACAAAGTCGATGTTCAAGCGTGAAGGTGCGCGTGTCGACTTGATTGACACGCTCTTGCTCTATTTCTTCATCGGAACCATTGTGGGCGCGCGACTTGGCCATTGCCTTTTCTACGAACCTGACATTTATTTGCACAAGCCGTTGGCAATACTCAAGATTTGGGAAGGAGGATTGGCCAGTCACGGCGCAGGAATAGGCCTGTTCATCGCGCTTGGGCTGTTTGTCCGCAAATATAAGGTCGATACG
>CALABN010000065.1 GCA_937885735.1 uncultured Bacteroidota bacterium
CGAACGTGTCGCCCTTCAGCCAGACGGGCGACGTCGTCACCTCGCTCGGTCCGCAGAGCCGCAGGTCCTTCACCTCGATGCCGCCCTCCTCGCCGCTCTTCCAATCGCTCACCCACGCGCCGATCTTGGCCTGCTTGATGAGAATGCTCCGGTCGCCGAGGCCGAAATCGGTGTCAAGGCCGAAGACGACCTGACGCCAGGCGCGGCCCGAAATCTCCAGCCCCGGCGCGCTCGTCATCATGGTCTTGCCCGAACGCGACAGCTCGCGAATGACGGACTGCACTTCGCCGACCATTGTCGGGTCAAGGGCGGAAGTGGGTTCGTCGAACAACAGAATTTCCGGCTCCATTGCAAGTGCCCTGGCTATGGCCACACGCTGCTTCTGTCCTCCCGAAAGCTGCTGTGGAACAGCATCCCACTTTTCTGCGAGCCCAACAAGTTCAAGCAGTTCCATTGCCCTGGCCTCTGCCTCCTCACGTGTGACAATCTTAAACTTATATGGGTATATGGCCTTTATCTTTGCCTCTGTGTTAAGGTCTGGATTAAGTTCACTTTCAACAAGGTACAATGTTTTGTCGTGAATGTCGGCCATTTGTGAATTGTAGTATTTAAGAATGTTCTTGCTGTTAAGTTGAGGATTTTCAGTGGTCAATTTAATGTGGTTTTGAAGGAATTGGCACAAAATACCCAACTTGTAGCCATAAGACTCTTCGTCAACGCCATTGTAGCAGATAGGTACAGAAGCGATGTCAGGCATCTGACGAACAAACTCATAATCGCCACCCAACTCGACGCACAAATAGTCGAATTTTGCCTTTGTCTTGTCCTTGTCGTTGTAAACGGTATTCTTTACAAGAAATGCCTTTGTGGAATCCTTGCGAGCCTTTTCAAAATCGGCGGTAGAGAATGTTATCACTTCAAATTTGTTGATATTCCAATGTTTTTCAACAGTTTCCTTGATTTTAAAATTGTATTCCAACATAGGATTCTTTTCCAAAACAACCATTGTGGTGGTGTTTTTGAAACGTTGCAGGCTTTCAGGACGGCCAACTGCTTGTTGTGCCTGAGCATTGTAAAATAAAGCACCCATCAACATTAGGGCAATTGTTTTTTTCATTTTCAATCAGTTTTAATTCTGTTAATAAAGATGCAAATTTAAAATAATCTCTTTAGGTAAGTTCTATAAATTCACCGTTTGGAATAAAAATATAACAAAACACCACAAAGAATATAGAAGTTCTCTTTTACGTATTTTTTTTAGCCAATGGACAAAAAACTCCATAATCAACAATAAGATTAGTACATTTGCGTTTGTTTAATACATATAATATATAGTATGAAAAAACTTCTATCGATATGTGTTGCGCTTGTTGCCTTCACAATGGGCAATGCGCAAACAAAAGGCCCTGTAATCAGTTGGGACGAAGCAAAATACGATTTTGGTGAAATTAAGGAAGCAGACGGCCCCGCCACTCACAAGTTTGAATTCACAAACACAGGAAGCGAGCCTTTAGTGATTACGAATGTCAAGCCATCGTGCGGATGCACCACATCAGACTACACAAAAGAGCCTGTTATGCCAAACGCAAAGGGTTTTGTATCTGCAACATACAATCCTGCGGGACGACCTGGTCCGTTTAACAAGTCAATAACAGTAAGCACCAACTGCACTCCAGAAAACACAACAATAAGGTTCTCGGGCAAAGTGCTTGAAAAGGAAAAGACACTTGCCGACCTGCACCCTCGCACAATAGGCGAACTGAACCTTGAGCAAAACCACGTATCGCTACTGAAGGTGAAAAACACTGAAGTGAGAATTGACAGCACAAGCATTGCCAACCTCACCGAAAATCCTTTGAAAGTGACATTCAAAAACGTTCCAAACCACTTGACAATAGAGGCCATACCAGAAACTCTGCAACCAAACCAAAAAGGAAAGATTGTAGTTAAGTATGATGCCACCAAACGAAGTGACCGTTGCAATCAACGACAACACCAACGGGAACAAGAATCTGCTGTCGATAAGCGCCACCATTGAGGAAGATTTCTCAAAAATGTCAGAAAAGGAACTGGCAAATGCCCCGAAACTTACATTTGACGAAGACAGATTCGACTTTGGCACCATAACCGAAGGCGACAAGGTGACCCACTCTTTCACATTCAAAAACGACGGCAAGCAAGACCTTATTATCAGGAAAGTGTCAACATCGTGCGGATGCACAGTTGTGGACAAGAAAACCGACATAATAAAACCAGGCGAGACTTCGTCTATCGACATCACTTTCAACTCTGCTGGCAAGTCGAACCGACAAAACAAGACCATAACAGTTATTTGCAACGACCCGAAGAATTCACAACAAATGCTTCACATAGTCGGCGACATAAAGAAGAAATAACGGTTGGTTCATACCTGAATCAATAACGACAAAGCCATTTTGAAAAAAATGGCTTTGCCTTTTTAATAGGTTTTGGCGACATTTGCCGTCAACAATGGTTGTTCTTTTTTCACTGTCTTCATTATCATTTTCAAGATTGAGAATGTCGAGGTTTCTCAAAATATGTTTATTCCTGACGCTATGTGCCAACGTCACATTTGCACAAAAGCAGATGCTTGACAAGGAAATAGAAATCAACACATCGGGGAAGACATTGAAGGAAATAATCACCGAAATAGAGCAAATAAGCGGTTTGCCATTCTCATATTCCGACAACCTACTTCCAAAGACACACTTCAACGAGATTGACAAGCATCAAACCGTAGGCTCGCTACTGAACAGCATTCTTCACCAAAACGACATCGACTACAAGATTGTCGACAACCAGATAGTGCTTTTCCGTTCGGAATATCAAGCAAAAGAGTACTACTGCTCGGGATTTCTTCTAGACAAACGCAATTCAGAAAGCATTATCAACGGTTCAATATATGTGGCCGACCTCGGCATCGGAACAATATCGAACAACTATGGATATTTTTCGATGCTACTGCCTGAAGGCGCTCACCACTTAAGATTCTACAGCCTTGGATATCAGCCCAAAGACACCACTATCAACATAAACGGCGAAATTGTGCTGAACACAAAACTTGAACCTGTATCATACCAGATGAACGAGATAATGGTGACTGACACAAGCGAAAAGGACTTTATGGAATCGGCAATGAGCACAATAGCGAAACTCAACATAAAACAACTCAAAGAACTGCCAAACGTTCTTGGCGAGCACGATGCCTTGCGCAACCTCGACCTTATGGCTGGCTTGCAGATGAGCGAATTCTCCACTAGCAACATCTGCGTAAGAGGCGGTACTGGCAACCAGACCACATTTCTTATGGACGAGGCCAACATTTACAACGCATCACATTTTGGCGGGTTTTCATCGGTATTCAACCCCGACGTTGTGAACCACATCAACATTTATAAAAACGAACTGCCAGCAAGCGAATCCGGCTCGCTGTCATCGGTTATAGACGTGAGGCTACGCGACGGCGATATGCAACAATGGCACGCATCGGGAACTTTGGGACTGCTGACAGCACGCGCTTTGGTTGAAGGTCCGCTGAAAAAAGACAAGTCGTCGATACTGCTTGCCGTAAGACGCACATACGCCGACAAGGTTTTTGAACCATTCTGGGAAAACCGCAACTTCAACCTGAAATTCTATTTCTACGACATCAATTTCAAGTTCAACTACAAATTCAACGAGAGGAACAGGCTCTACTGGTCGTGGTACTCGGGCGCCGACAAACTCGACCATTCAATGTACCTGAAGAGTATGAGTTACATAACCACCTTGCGACTTAACCACATCTTCGGCGAGCATCTGTTCTGCAACCTGTCTATAATTGGCTCCCAAAACAGGACCAACCTGTCGAACTTCTACTACAACGGCGCATTCAAATGGCATTCGATTTGCTGGGACACAAAAGCAAAACTCGACTTCACTCACCACATAAACGAGCACATAAGCCTCAACTACGGATGGCGGTCATCGTTCTACAGCCTGGAACCGTTTGACTTGTCGTCAGACGAGGAAGAGACTTCATTCAGGAATGCACGAATACACGCGCAACCGATATTCAATCAAGGCATCTACGTTGACCAAAAATACAAGATAGGCGCCTTGCTGTCATTCAACATAGGCTTGAGAGGCAACGTTTTCAAAGGTCCTACAAACTACAAGAACGAAAGCGACTCGACAATCATTTATCCTGAATGGAACTTTACTGTGAACTGCAAGGCCTCGGACAATCTGCTGATAAAACTCAATGCATCGTCGAAAATACAGCCGATTCACCAACTGCAAGTCAGTTCGTACGGCATCACCATAAACCGTTGGATGCCTTCGAACAACAGGTATATGCCCGAACGTAGCCACAATGCGTCAATCAGTTTCAACTACAAGGCGACTGAATGTCTCAATGCAACAGCCAACATTTACGCCCGCAAAATGGAAAACCTGATAGAAACGATGCAGGAAATGAGGCTCATATACGAGATTGACCCTGAAAAATATGTTCACCACTCGTCGGCGGAAGTAACTGGTTGCGAACTGACAGCAAACTTGAACATCAACAAGTTGCGAATATCAACATCGTACGACTACACAAACTCAAGGTGGCTCACTCAAGGCCTGAACAACGACAAACGCTACCCTGCATCTTTCATAAGAAAACATTCGTTCAACATCATCGGCACATACTACTTGAACAACCGCGTCAAACTGTCAATGGCGTGGCAGATAGCATCAGGAATACCGTACACCACAGCCGTAGGCAAATACGTGATTGACGGAAAGACCGTGCTCCAATTCGACGACAAGAAGATAAACACGACAAAACTGCCCAACTACAACCGACTCGACGCAAGCATCGACATTGAGGGCAAGCATAACGACACCAAACACTGGAAGAGTTACTGGAACTTTGCAATATACAACGTGTATGCCCGCAAGAATCCACTCGGCGTTGCATATTTTATGACAGACGAACACGGCAACACGACATTCAATCCAGGCTACTATTATTTCTACCAATTTGTGCCTTCGGTATCGTACAGATTCGTGTTTTAGGTGAGTTCTATAAATTCACCGTAAAAAAACAAAGATAACAAAAATGGGCAATA
>CALABN010000066.1 GCA_937885735.1 uncultured Bacteroidota bacterium
GAAGGCACCCGGAAAACTATTGCTACGCCTTTCTACAAAAATGTATGAACCTTCAGGCGATTTCAGCATAAATGGCGCTTCGTCCATATATTCACCATTTGCACATTACATAGGCATAAAGTCGCCGGAACCCGACAATAAGCATGGCTGGTACAACACCGGATCTGCCAAACAGAAGTTCAGCATAGTATCTCTTGACGAAAACGGCAAGGCCGTGCCTTCGGTCGAATGCATTGTAAATATTTACAAGCTCCGATATTGGTGGTGGTGGGATTCGGAAGACGGCTCTGTGGCTGAATATGTCAACGACAAGTATCTGGAACCTGTTCAGAAGAAGACTGTGGTTACAGGCAGCAACGGATTGGCCGAATTCGCTTTCGGAGCCAACGATGACGAATGGGGCGCATACTACATTAGAGTTACCGATGTCAAAGGCGGACATTCCACCGGCGACAGGGTGTATTTCGACTGGCCTTTGGGCAAGCCACGGCAACTGGAAAACGGCTCTTCGGCAATTGCCTTGCCAATGTCTGTCGATAAGGAAAAATATGAGCCAGGTGAAACGGCAATGTTGTCTTTCAACGCAGAAGTAGGTTCTGTTGCAATATTGAGCATCGAAAATGGAGCCAAGGTGATATCGGTCAGCCGTCACAAGATAACTGAGGAAAACACTTCCATTCCTGTAGAGGTGACATCTGACATGACACCAAACGTTTATCTGCATGTAACTCTCATTCAGCCATATGCAAGAACGGAAAATGATTTGCCGATAAGATTGTATGGCATCGTTCCGCTGACCGTTGACGATCCGGCAAGCCATTTGCACCCAGTCATAGGGGTGAAGGACGAAATCCGTTCCGAGGATTGGTACAGCATTGACGTCAATGAGGAAAACGGACGCCCAATGGCATATTCGCTGGCGGTTGTCGACGAGGGATTGCTCGATTTGACTAACTTTAAGACTCCTGAACCTTGGAAGGCCTTCAACGGCAAGGAGGCTCTGGGCGTCGATACTTGGGACATTTACAACAATGTTCTTGGCGCTTACGGGGGCAAAATAGAGCAGCTGTTCTCTATTGGCGGTGGCGGCTCTGAGGATGACGCCAAGGGCAAGGGACTGGTTAACAGGTTCAGGCCGGTTGTTGAGTTTATTGGGCCAATAACGCTTGACAAGAATTCCACCAACACGCACAAGTTCTTTATGCCAAACTACACCGGCAAAGTCAGGGTAATGGTTATTGCTACAGATGGAAAGGCGTACGGAAATACCGACAAGAGTGTCGCCGTTAAAAAGCCATTGCTGGTTATTGGCACCTTGCCTCGCATGTTGGGTTGCGACGAAGACGTTATTGTGCCTGCAACCATATTTGCTACAAAGCCGGAAATAGGCAATGTGAAGGCCTCGATAGAAGTGTCGGATGGCTTGGAAATAATCGGCGATAAACAAAAAACTGTCGTGCTTAACTCTGTTGGCGACAAGACTGTCAATTTCCATATCAAGACATCGACAATGGCCACCAAAGGTGTCGTCAAAATCAAGTGCGAGGCCAAAGGTGAGACAGCTTCGTATGGCACTGAAATCTTAGTGCAAAACCGTGAATTTGAGGTTGGCAAGACAAATGGGTTCGTTCTGGAACCGGGCAAGAGCATCGAGGTGACCCCAGAATCATTTGGCATTGCCGGCACCAACAATCTTGACATTGAGGCCACAACAGCCTTGCCTATGAACCTTAACGGAAGATTGAATTCACTAATTGCATATCCGCATGGATGCATCGAGCAGACGACATCAAAAGTGTTCGCCCAACTGCTTTTGTCCGATGTTTGCGACTTGTCAAAGGCCAAGTCGCTCGAAGTTCAAGTCAACGTGCAGACTGGCATCAACAAATACAGGTCGTTCCTTACATCACAAGGAGGCTTGGCTTATTGGCCCGGCAACCGTGAGCCTGACAAATGGGGCAGCATCTATGCCATGCATTGCCTTACTGTGGCTGAGGCAATGGGGTATCGCCTTCCTGACGGCATGAAGGCTTCGCTGCTGAAATATTTGAAGAGAATCGCCGATGACAGGTATTCATACAGTAGATACTACCAATATAGCCAGGAAACAACTTTGGCATATTGCCTGTATGTGCTCGCATTGAACAACCAGCCTGATTTGGGCACCATGAACTGGATGCTGGAGAAAAACGATGTCAACGGCGTCGCAATGCGTCTGTTGGCAGGCGCCTATGCATTGACAGGACGCATATCCACAGCCCAGAAACTAATGGCTGATGCCACTGACGCAAGTGTATATTCAAGCTACGATTGGACCTATGGCAGCAACGATCGCAACAAGGCAATAACAGCCATGGTGCTTACCGACATGAATGAGTTGAGCGATGTCATGCCATACCTTAAGGATATTTCTGATTGCTTGTCTTCTGATAATTGGCTGAGTACGCAGTCAACTGCATTTTGCCTGTTCGCCGTGTCGCATTTCTACCAAAAGGCAGGCAAGCCAAAAGCCGTCAATTTCAAATATAAGTACAATGGCAAGGGCGAAACGGTAAATGACGGCAAGAGCATCGCATGGACATCGAGGCTCGATGAAAAGGCAGACAATTTCAAGAAAATTGAAATAGCCAACGAGGGCGAAAGCTCCTTGTTCGTAAAGTTGCGCGAGTCGGGAATACCTGCACGTTGCGAGGTCGAGGAATGCCACAAAAACATTTCCGTTTCGGTTCAATATGCTAACGATGGTGTCTTCGCTGAATATAGGAATTTGCATCAAGGAACAAATTTCCAGGCAACGGTTTCTGTTACTAATCTCACTGATTTCAACATAAGGAATATTGCCATAGAACAATACATTCCTTCTGGATGGGAAATCCTGAACGACAGGTTTGTTGACGGATTTGACGGATTTGACAACACTTTGTCGCACCAGGACATTCGTGACGACAGGGTTTATAGTTACATCGACCATTTGACTGCAAAAGCCACTGTGATATTCACGGTCAAGTTGTGCGCAACATATCCCGGAACATTCTATTTGCCTCCAATTAAGGCTTACGCCATGTACGACAACGAGACTCAGGCCAACACCAGGTCGTATAATGTTGTAGTGTCGGAGTAGCAGGTCAATGGCTAGCTGCAAGCATTTTGTTTGAATACTGATAAATCCGAGGCGTTTCAGGTACCTGAAACGCCTCGGTCTTTTTGGGCAATGTCGCTACCAGAGAACCCGGCAAATTGGTACTATCGCATCCTGATTCGTTCCGTAATTTCGCGATAGATGTTTTTTGCCTGATTTGGTGTTTTACGTTGGCTTTTTTTTATAATTGCGGTATGACATGCAAAAGAAGAATATCGTTTAAAAGCAGGTTGCGGCGTTTCCGCATTTGGCAGCGAACCGGACGAAAGACCTATAGCCGAATAGCCGCAATGCCTGAAGAGCATAAGTGCCTTAACTGCGAGACGGTTTTCAATGGCAACTATTGTCCTGTTTGCGGGCAGAGCGCAAAAGAGAAGCGCCTGTCGTTTGCCGACATTTTCAGCAATCTGATGGGAATAATCCTGAATATGGAAAAAGGTTTCCTGTACACAGTCTTGTGCCTGATATTGCGGCCAGGGTATATGATGCGCGATTATATCAGCGGACGCAGGATACGCTACACGCGTCCAGTGCAGCTGCTGTTCATAATGGCCACGCTGAGCGTCGCCCTGAACTGCTTGCTGGACAATTCCTTCAATGCCAGCGATATGGAGGTGAGGGTAATGCCGCAAGTATTGCACGACTCGCTTCCGTTGGACACATTGTACGACTCGCTGGCTAATCTTGACGATTCCAAAACGACAAATTTACTGTCGATTAGCTACGACAACAGCAGCGAATCAAAAAAAATAGAACAGTTCATCAAGGGTGCCTTTCAGTGGATAGCCGACAATTTGGGATTGGCCACTCTCATGTTCTTGCCGTTCCTGCTTCTGCCTATGTTTTTAAGTTTCCGCAAAACAAAGGCGGGCGTCAAGCTATGTCTGACAGAATTCTTTTTTGTCACAATCTATATTTGCGACCAGTGGTATTTGCTGTATCTGATTACCTATCCTTTGCCGTCGTCAACGCTGCTTTTGCTGATGTTTTTCCCTATTGTCTTTATATGCGACTGCCGTCAGGTTTTCGGCATAACGTGGGGCAGCAGCATAAAGCGCACGATGCTGTTCTCTTTCTTGTCAGTTCTGGAGATGCTTGTTTTGCTGATTGCAGTGTGTGTCCTGCTTGAAACCGTTGTCTGAGTGTCTTCCGTTGTGGTTGCAGTTGTCGTGCAGGCCATTTTATCTAACCTTGGAAAAACGGACAAAATCGCCCAAAAATACCTTGAAAAAACGGACAAATGTGTTTGTTTTTGCCTTGGAAAAACGGACAAATGTATTATGAAACGACGCATATTCAATGTCTTAGATAGTCATTTTAGAAACAATAAAAGTGCATTGTTAATTACAGGTGCAAGACAGATAGGCAAAACGTATTCTATAAGGCAGTTTGGCAAGGAAAAATTCGACTGCTTTGTGGAAATTAATTTTTTTGATATGCCAGAGGCCGTTGAGTTGTTCAAAAGCGCCAGAAATAGCCAGGAGTTGCTTCTTCGGATATCGTTGCTTGCAAAGACTACCTTGAAGCCAGGTCGCACGCTGATTTTTCTCGACGAGGTGCAGGAGTGCAAGGAGATAGTCACTGCCATAAAATTCCTTGTCGATGAAGGCAGTTACCGCCGAATATCGCGCCTGAGCGAAATAGATTTTGATATTTTTGCAACCAAAATCGTTTGACAATGAGAATGAACGACAAGCCCCGCAAGCAAGAGCCAAAGGGCACATCATATCCAGTAAAATCCGACCAGACGGTCGAGCAGTTTCTGTCGCACATTATGCAGGGCAAGAGCCGTACGTCCATTCGGCAGTTGTTGCAAAAGGGCGCCATCACTGTCAACGGTAAGCCGTTGCGCCAACTTGCCGACACGCTGAAGGCAGGACAGACGGTGTTCATTGGTAAGAAGCCCGACCCCAAATTCCCTATGCCCAAGGGATTGCGCATTATTTGGGAAGACAAGTGGCTGATTGTGGTGAAAAAAGAGACAGGTCTGCTGACAGTGGGCAACGAAAGTGAACGTTTCCAGACAGCGCAGACATATCTCGATGCCTATATGCGATTCAAGGGCGAAGGCGAATGCATCTTCATTGTCCACCGAATCGACCGCGACACGTCGGGAATACTGATTTTCGCCAAGAGCGAGGAAGTGCAGTTCAGGCTTCGCACTACATGGAACGAGTCGGTGCAGAGCCGTCGCTACATAGCCGTTGTCGAAGGGTATCTTGACGAGCCTGAAGGAACCATCGATACTTGGATTGACGAGAACAAATATACTATGGTGATGCACGTAACCAAGGAAGGAAAGGGCAAGCGCGCCATAACTCACTACAAGGTGCTCAAGACTGCCAAGGGCTACTCGTTGCTCGAGCTTGAACTTGAAACTGGCCGCAAGAACCAGATTCGCATACATATGAAGCACATAGGCCACCCAATCGCCGGCGACGGCAAGTACGGTGCCCAGACCGACCCTTGCGGACGACTTTGCCTGCATGCGCAGCAGATTGAATTCATCCACCCAATGACTCACGAGGTGATGGAATTCACGTCGGAAATACCGCACGAGTTTACGGCATTGTTCAAGTAGAATGCAATTGCAACGCCATAAAAAAAGCCACAGGCAAACGCTTGTGGCTTTTTTGTATGCTTTGCGCTGATTAGCGTTCAACGGCAGTGAATTCAGGAACGGCGTTCTCGTCGGCCCCCTTTGTTACAAACACTGTTAGTTGCGATGTGCTGCCATCAGGGCCAGCGTTCTCGGCGGTGAAGATGTAGTCGGTTCCGTTGCTTGTGGCACGTGAGCAGACAGTCACAGGAGTCATCTTGTACATTCCGTAACTGCTTGTGGCGGCATCGAACAAGGCCTTGTCGGCTTCGGTAACATCTTGCATTTCAGAAAAATCAGGCAATGTCTCGACTTCGCCTTTAATGGCGCCTATTTTTTTTAGGTATGAGTCGATTTCGGCAGGTGCCGATGCAAGACGTGCCTGACGTACGCCATACGATTCGCCTATAGTTGCATTTGAAAGGACTTCAGCAAGTTGTTTTGTGCTGCTTACGCGTCCGCCGCTGCCAAATGTGCAGAATGGGAACACCACTTTGCCAGCAAAGTTGTTGGCGCCAATAAATGATGCGACAGGCTGTGCGTAAGTTCCGCCCCAAATAGGGTATCCAATGAAGATGGTGTCGTAATCGGCAATGTTTACACCAAGTGGCTCAATCTCAGGATTGACACCGTTTTTCATGTCTTCTTGCCAGCGTTGGATTGTTGACTGAAAATCGGTTGGATATTCACCCGAAACCTTGATTTCGGCGGTGTCGGCACCCAGTTTCGATTGAATTTCCAATGCAACAGTGCGTGTTGTGTTGGTTTGTGAGTAGAAAACCACCAATGTTTTGGTTTTTGCAGGTTCAGCGGTCTTTTTTGCTGATGCTGAACAAGATGCCAATGCAACAATTGAAGTGGCAAGCAGAAGGATGTTCTTCATTTTCATTTTCATAAATGTTTAAAAGTGATTATTATAAGGTTGCTTTTGCTGCTATGCGGTAAATGGTTTCAACATCGGCGGTGGTTAGTTTCACGAATCCGCCAGTAGTGCCCTTTATGCCCATTTTTGATGCGAGCAACGGAATGTCTGACTCCTTTGCGCCAAGTTGCTCAAAGTTGATAGGCATTCCAATGGAAGCCAAGAACTTGCGGAAGCACTTGATGCCTTCCTTTGCAGTCACTTCAGGATTTGCAAAGTTCATTTGGCAGCCCCATACGCGGGTGGCGACTTGTGCAAAGCGCATCACGTTGTGATTCATTGTAAATTCCATCCAGGCAGGCATCACTACGGCCAGTCCTGCGCCGTGTGCAACATCGTATAGGCCCGACAGTTCGTGCTCAATGGCGTGGCTATTCCAGTCCTGACTGCGGCCCACACCTACTATGTCGTTGTGGGCAACTGTGCCAGCCCACATAATATTGGCGCGGGCCTCGTAGTTGTTTGGGTCGGCAATGACGCGCGGAGTTTCCTTGATCATTGTGAGCAGAAGGCCTTCACAAAGGCGGTCGGTAACTTCAACTTCCTCAGTATTTGTAAAATAACGTTCAAAAATATGAGCCATTATGTCGGTTGCGCCGCAAGCCGTTTGGAATGGAGGCAGGGTGCAAGTCAGTTCAGGGTTTAATATGGAGAATCGTGGGCGGATGAGGTCGGAACTGATGTCGCGCTTCAGTTTGCCGTCCTCACGTGTTACAACCGATGCGCCCGACCCTTCGCTGCCTGCGGCGGCAATTGTCAGCACGGTGCCGATAGGCAATGCCCGTTTTATTTCAGGATGATTTGCGTACAGGTCCCAGAAATCGCCATCGTAATAGAAACCAGCGGCAATGCCTTTCGAACTGTCGATGCACGAGCCACCGCCTACTGCCAGTATGAAATCAATTTTCTCAGCCTTCGCCAATGCTATGCCTTCGCGTATCTTGGTATCGCGCGGATTAGGCTTTACGCCTCCCAATTCAACAAAAGCGATGCCCTCGTCGGATAGTGACTTTTTAACTCTCTCGAGCAGGCCTGTCCTGACAACCGACCCCGACCCGTAATGAATAAGCACTTTTGAGCCGCCGTGCTTGCGTACATATTTGCCGCATTCGTTCTCGGCCCCCTTGCCGAACACGAACTCTGTAGGGCTGTAAAATTGGAAATTGTCCATAGTTTAAGGTTTTTACGTGTTATATGAATTTTACCTAATCAATGTCTTGGCGTTTTCACGTGCTTCGTTGGTGATATCTTTCCCGCTCAGCATACGCGCAATCTCATCAATACGTTCATTGTCAGTTAGTTTGTCGACAAAAGTATGTGTCGTATTGTCAATGTCGCGCTTTGATACTCGATATTGGGTACTACCCTTTGCGGCAATTTGCGGCAAATGTGTTATGGTTATAACTTGCATTTGTTCAGCCATTTGTGACATCAGTTCGGCCATTTTGTGTGCAATGTCGCCAGAAACGCCAGTATCAATCTCATCGAATATCACAGTAGGCAGAGCCACCGATTTTGACAGAATGGCCTTTATGCTCAGCATCAGACGGCTAATCTCGCCACCCGATGCAATCTTCGAGATGTTCTGCAGTTCGTGGTTCTTGTTTGCCGTAAAGAGGAAATTCACGCAGTCACGGCCTGTAGGAGTAAACTGATTGGCATCAGTGCGGCTGATTTGCAGTTGCGCATTTGGCATTCCCAATCCAGTCAGGTGATTGCAAATCTGCTTGCTTAACGTTTCGAGCACCTTGTTGCGCCTGTCGGTCAGTTCGTTGGCTTGATTCACGAGTTTCGCTGTGCATTCTGAAAGTTGTTTCTCGGCCTTTTCAATCAGCAATTCGTAGTTGCCTGTTTTTGAGAGTTTTTCCTCAAGATTGTTTTTTATTTCGATGAGTTCGGCAACATCTGCGACATTC
>CALABN010000067.1 GCA_937885735.1 uncultured Bacteroidota bacterium
CTCCGGTGTCGCCCTTATTGCCCTTTACGCCCTGTATTCCCTGAGCGCCGGTTTCACCTCTGTCGCCTTTGTCGCCCTTGTCACCTTTGTCACCTTTGTCGCCTTTGTCGCCTTTGTCGCCAGTTTCACCCTTATCACCCTTGTCGCCTTTCTTGCCATTTAAAGCATAAGTGGCGTATGGGACGCTCTGTAGTTTGGTTGTGCCAAGGTCGGTGTAGTCGGTGCCACCTGTTATGTCCATTTCAACCTTCATCCAGATGTCGCCTGTTTCCCAAGCGACACTGTTGAAGGTACTTTTTATGGCATTTCCAGCACCTACAACGACAGATAGAACACCTTGTGCGTTTGTCTCTACTGTCTGGGTTTCGATGTAATGGACTGTAGTGCCATCCTGATTCAAAAGACTGATGCGCAATGATACAGTGCTATTGCACACTAGTTCGTTTTGTGTGTTGCGAATTACTGCCTGATAGTTGAATCCATCGGTTTGGGCCGTTGCCGATGCCACTATCAGTGCAAAGGCTAATGAAATAAATGTTTTAGAAAATCTCATGGGTTATTAGTTTAATTTGATCTATAAAAATTGTACTATAAAGTAAAAAAACGCATTATCACCTATTTAAATAAATTAACAATAAAAAATACAACATCTGTCTATTAGTGAAATTGTCTGCATAATTTCAAACAAACATTGTTCTTCACTTTTAATTTTATCATCTCCATTTTCCGTGCTTTATTTTCAATTGCACAAGCAAAAGTAAACACATAACACAAAAACAAGTGCATTTTTTAGTCAATTGTTTTCCTATTTAGTCCCACATGTTTTCCTATTTAGTCCTAAAGTCTTATAAAATAAGCCTTTATAAATTATTACATTTCCATTCATTTTTCATAAAAAATGGCAATTTTATAGTAGTTATTTGTTCACAAAACAGCCTCAAGAACCATTTAAGATGAGAATAAAGACAAAAAAAAACTGATTTCTTATACTAAAACCAGTCTTTAGATACTTTGGCTACGCCATAAAAGTGGGCGTAAAACGACATATTCAGACTTATATCTTATAGAATCTCACAAATTAAGCCCAGTATATTTATTAACAATAAAAAAAGCAGAAGATTGACAATCTTTCATTAGAAAAATAATTGTCAACCTTCCTTTTTTGCGTACATACATTTTGCCCTTCCGAGCATCATTTTACTCGCAGATTGGCTAAAATGTCATGAAAGAATATACTCTATATAATGTTTTCAGAATTGGAACCAAATCCTAAACATTAGCGCTTTTGCGTTCCACCGACATTGAATAGAGCAACACCACAACAAAGCAAACCAAAGGAACCGCGTACGACACGTTAACTCCTGCAAGGTCGGAAATCTTACCCTGCAAAGGCGTGATAAGTGCACCACCTAAAATTGCCATAATCAAGCCTGAAGCACCAATCTTTGCATCGCCACCAACATTTTCAAGCGCTATGCCGTAAATTGTCGGGAACATTAGCGACATAAAGAAACTGATGCCAACAAGTGCAATGATGCAAGGAACCCCGGTTCCATTCAATGCCACAACCAAAACGCACAACAGGATATCGGCAGCCGATGCCCAAAGCAACAACTTTGAAGGGCGAATCCATTTCATGAGCCAGGTAAACAGGAATCTTGCGGCACTGAAACATATTATGCAGACAAGGTAAACCGTAGCAGCATCAGCCTCAAGAACACCCAACTCACTCATAGCCAATCTAATGGTAAACGACCACACTCCTATTTGTGCTCCAACATAAAAGAATTGCGCTATAACGCCGAACATATATTTTCTGTCCTTTGCAAGTCGGCGGAACGATTCCTTTACGCTGTTCTTGCTATCGTCGCCACCTTCAGGCATCCTGACAAGAAACATAACCACCATAATTGCCAAAAGCACAAAGCCGAGTGTCATATACGTACCAGTAACAGCGCTCAACTCGTGAGCCTGCATAGCCGACAAGTCGGCATCAGACATTGCGGCACGTTCGGTAGCGGATGCGCTTGACAATTCAGACAATATGAAATATGTACTCAACAATATGCCGGTAATGGAACCGAGCGGATTGAACGCCTGAGCAATGTTCAAACGCCGTGTTGCCGTTTCGGGCGAACCCATAGACAATATGTAAGGATTGGCTGTCGTTTCAAGAATGCTGCATCCACCTGCCAAAATGTAAATGGCAACAAGGTAAAATCCATAAGATGCAACCTGCGATGCGGGATAGAACAATATGGCACCACCTGCATACAGAATCAAGCCCAGTATAACTCCACTTTTGTACGAGTATTTTCTGATAAACAACGCGGCTGGCAATGCAAAGCAGAAATACGAGCCGTAAAATGCAAACTGTATAAGTGAAGTCTGCGTATCTGTCATCGACATTATGCGCTTGAAGGCGCTCAACAGGGTATCAGTCATATTGTTGGCTATGCCCCACAAAAGGAATAGCAGTGTCACCAGGCAGAATGGCACCAGGTGTTTCTTTTCAATCGTCTTCATTGTTTTAGTGGTTTTTACGTTATAGTTGTTATGAATTTTTCCAAGACACCCTAAACTGGTCGCCAATAATCTCACGGACTTTTGCAACAACCTCCTCGTCTGCTGGTTGACTTGCAAAGGCTATGTTTTTCAGCACATTGGCCGAATTTGTTGTCGAGAACAGGTTAGATGCTATACGGTTGTTGCCAACACTATACTGCATTGCCAGTCTTTCAATTGGATAGCCAATGCTGTCGCAATACTGCGCAGCCTTTGCACAAACCTGACGCAGCTCTACCGGCGCTGGATGCCAATCTGGCGCACCACGCATTGTCAGCAGACCCATTGAGAGCGGACTGGCGTTTATGACTCCAATGCCACGTTGTTCGAAAAAGTCGAGAAAGTCAATCAATTTGTCGTCGCACAGGCAATAATGGCAAAAGTTCAGTACCGACTCAACCGTTCCTGCGGGTACGTGCTCAACAACCCACTTGAGGTTCTCAAGTTGAAGGTCGGTTATGCCGACATGACCAACGACGCCCTTGTCACGCAATTCAACCAAAGCAGGAAGAGTCTCGTTTGCAACCTTTTCAAGCCCTCCCGGCAACGATGCCTGGAACTCAATGTCGTGAACATTTATAATGTCGATATAGTCAACATTCAACCGTTCCATACTTTCGAATACGCTGTCGTGAGCGCGTTTGGCCGAATAGTCCCAAGTATTTACTCCATTCTTGCCATATCGACCTACCTTTGTAGAAAGGATGAATTTGTCGCGAGGAATCTCCTTCAGAGCCTTGCCCAAGACCATTTCCGCCTTGAGATGCCCATAATATGGCGACACATCGATAAAATTGATGCCATTTTCAACTGCCGTATGCACGGCCTTAATACCGTCAACCTCGTTAAGCGAGTGGAATACTCCACCAAGGCTCGACGCACCGAAACCCAATGATGACAGTTTCAGTCCAGTTTTTCCAAGTTGTCTTAATTCCATTTTACAAGTATTCTGAAAACCTTGCCCGGTGCATCACTCCATGCCTTGAGAGCATTGTCGGCATCAGCAGGCTCAATAATCTTGCTGATGAACGTATCAACAGGGGCTTTGGTTTGGGTTAGATATTTTATTACTGCTTCAAAATCAGACGGATTTGCATTACGCGAACCCATAATGTCGAGTTCTTTCTTTACAAAAAGACTTGTTGTGAGAGGCACATCGTTCTTTGAATATCCAATGCAGACAACACGGCCTGTAAATGCCACCTTGTTCACTGCCAATTGATAGGTAGGCACTGCACCGACAGCCTCAACCACAACGTCGGGCGAAGGAAGGTTCCACTCTGTGGCAGTATTGTAGGTGTAAGTTGCGCCGAGTTTTTTGGCAAGAGCCAGTTTCTCGTCATCAAGGTCAGCGGCTATAACGGTTGCACCACGAGTCACAGCACGAACAACTGCACCCAAGCCAACCATTCCGCAACCTATCACCATTACAATGTCGGTATCGGTGACACGACCACGGTCAATGGCGTGGAAGCCTACACTCATAGGCTCTATCAAGGCGGCGTCGCGGACTGACACCCCATTGCAAGGAATGACCTTCTGCCAAGGCACGCATATGAACTCCTGCATTGCGCCATTGCGCTGAACGCCAAGCGTCTCGTTGTTCTCGCAGGCATTAACACGCCCACGACGGCACGATGCGCAATGTCCGCAGTTTGTGTACGGGTTGATTGTCACAGTCTGTCCCACACTCAAAGTGCCAGCAGGGACGTCACCTGCCATTTCAACTATTGTTGCGCCAATCTCGTGACCTGGAATGCGCGGAAATGTAACCATTGCATTTCCACCACGGTAAGTGTTCAAATCCGAGCCACAAAAACCCACATATTCCAACTTTACCATAACCTCGCCACTTTTCAGCACTGGCTTTTCCTTTTCAACCAAGCATGCCTTGCCTGGCTCCTGAATTTCAATTGCTTTCATATCTTATTTCAAAGTTTTTAATTCCTACCTTTAGAATAATCGTTTATTCCTCAACATTTTACACAAACCACTTTCTCAACAAAAAAAAATAAACTTCTCAACCTTCAACAGCGAAGCGTTTCAACCTTACAACATTCTCAACCTCACTCCGACATATTCTTAATGTAAGGCAAATCAGGCAAATCGTTGAATCCATAAAACTTGACGGCATTTTCGCCAAGGAACGATTCCTTTTCCTGTTGAGTCAAGTCGTTGGATTTCAGCACAAAATCGTACGACATACGATACGTAATTGCGCAAATGGTTCGCGGATAGTCGCTACCCCACATCAACTTGTCGATGCCGACCGCATCCCTTGCCTCGCAAATAGCCTTGACAGCACCACGGAACGGATAGAACTCATTGTTAAACAGCCAAGTAATACCACCAGACTCAACAAAGACATTAGTGTTGCGAGCAAGCATTATCTGCTTCATCCAATGCGTTGTAGTGACAAGTCCGAAGTGCCCAATAGCAATCCTGAGGTTCGGGCATTCGTCGATAACCTGTTGCATTTCTGCAATTTGACGTTCATCATCGGCAAGACACATCGAGAGAATCATTTTCCGCTCCTCCATATACTTGAAACACGGAATAAGGCTCAAAAGCGACCTGTGAACACGGTGTCCTGGTATTGCTATTGCCCTGAACCCCAAGTCATAAAGCCATTTAATTTCCTCCAATATTTGTTCAGCAGACTGTTTCTGTTCGCCGTCCTTTTCCGAAAGTCCAAGATTTGGCATTCCACACACAAAGAAACGGTTTGGGTATTGTTGCTTCACCTGCAAAAGGTAATCGTTCTGAAAACCATCTATAACTTCCTGAACCACAACTGCACCGCCAACTTGAGCATAATCCATATTGGCAAGGAACACCTCTGCCGAATTTTTGCCGTCAATCATAAATGGTGGCAACATCTGGCGCTCCTCTCCAAAAAACATCGACCTGCCACGGTCCATCGTGTAGATTGGCTGACCATCAACCTGTGTATTCTGTTTCAACCACAAATGGCTATGTGCATCAACTATCTTCATTTTTATTTAGGATTTAGAATGTAGGATTTACCATTGTGAATTACATTATTAATTATTTCATAATCAAAGTGTCACACCCGTTTTGAATATTGCAATCTCACGGAATCCGTTTTTCTCATTGTTCACCAACTGTCCATTTACAACCTTCAGCACAAATTCGGCAAACTCTTCCGACACATCCGTCATCGGCTTGTCCTCTGCAATCACCCCCGCATTGAAATCAATCCAGTTTGGCTTGCGCAATGCAAGATTGCTGTTGGTGGAAATCTTCATTGTAGGCACGAAACTGCCAAATGGAGTTCCCCTGCCCGTAGTGAAAAGTACAATCTGGCAACCTGCCGAAGCAAGTGCTGTACTTGCCACAAGGTCGTTGCCAGGCGCACTCAAAAGATTGAGGCCACGCGTTTGCAGACGTTCGCCATATTTTAGCACGTCACGAACAATGCTCTTGCCACATTTTTGCGTGCAGCCAAGCGACTTTTCCTCAAGCGTTGAGATGCCACCCGCCTTGTTGCCAGGCGACGGGTTCTCGTACACTGGCTGATTGTTGCTGATGAAATATTGCTTGAAATCGTTTATCAATGACACAGTCTTGTCAAAAGTAGCCTTGTCCTGGCATCTGTTCATCAATATTGTCTCCGCGCCGAACATTTCAGGCACTTCAGTCAGCACTGTTGTACCACCTTGCGACACAATCCAATCGCTGAAAACGCCAAGCATCGGATTGGCCGTAATGCCCGACAGTCCGTCGCTACCACCACATTTCAACCCCACACGCAGTTCCGACACAGGTTCGTCAGTGCGTTCATCCTTTGAACAGACACTGAATATCGAACGTAGCAAATCAAGCCCATACGCAATCTCGTCTCCATCAACTTTCTGTGTCTCAAACATTTTTACACGTTCCGAATCAATTTCCCCAACCAATTCGCGGAAAGCCGACAACTGGTTGTTCTCACATCCCAGCCCAACCACCAGCACCCCGCCAGCGTTTGGGTGACGCACCATATTACGCAACACCAGACGTGTATTTTGATGGTCGTCGCCAAGTTGCGAACACCCGTAATTATGTGGGAATGCGACAATTGCGTCAACCGAGCCCATATTGTCTTTGACTTCAGACGCAAACAACGCTGCTAGTTTTTGGGCTACACCGTTGACACAGCCAACCGTTGGGATAATCCAAATCTGGTTGCGTACACCAACTTCGCCCGAAGACCGCCTAAACCCACGGAATGTGCGTTTGCTTGTAGGCTTGACCTCTTCCAACTTTGGCAGATAGGCGTACTCCGACAGTCCTTCAAGATTGGTTTTAATGCAATTATGGTCGATGCTGACACCCGCCTCGACATCTTTGGTGACGTGACCTATCGGGAAACCGTACTTGACAACATTCTCACCTGACTTCAAAGATTTTAGAGTGATTTTATGACCTGCAGGAATATCCTCTCTTGCAGTCAATCCGCCATCAATGTCGATAAAGGTCCCCGCGCTTACAGGTTGCAAAGCAACAGCCACATTGTCTGCAGGATTTATTTTGATATAGTGTGCCATCAACCTTAATTCAAAATTGATTTTACAGCCTCACGCATTCCCGATTTTTGGACAAGTTCCAAATCGGCGGCAAGCATGTCGGTCAAGCCTGGAATCTTGTTAAGGTCCTCATCCCAGATGAAATCTGCCGCCAACACGCCTTTGGCCACTTCAGCGCAACTGCCTTTTGACCACAGGTTCTTAAGCAAATCCATAATTTTAGGGTCATCGTTGACAACTATCTCGTCGTCGCCACGCTTACCCCCCTTGTAATATGTGCAGATGCCCGCCAAGCCAAGGACAATGCCTTTGGGAAGTTCGCCCTTGCGCTCAAGGTAAGTCTTCAATCCAGGCAAGTCACGGGTCTTGAATTTAGGGAACGAATTGAGCATAATGCTTGTCACAAAATGCTTTACATAAGGATTCACAAAGCGGTCCTTGACGTCCTTTGCAAACTTGAGAAGTTCATCTTCAGGCAGATTCAGCGTCGGCAACAGTTCTGTAAACATCACCTTGTCGACAAAACGGCCTACAATCTCATCCTCACAGCACTCGCGAACCGTATTCAGACCGCTCAGGTAGCCAACTGGCGACAAAACCGTATGCGGACCGTTCAGAAGCGTCACCTTGCGCTCGTGATAAGGTGCCTCTGACGGAACAAACAAGACATGAAGTCCTGCCTTGTCGGCTGGGAATTCCTTTGCCACCTCTTGCGGTGCCTCTATAACCCACAAGTGGAAAATCTCCGCCTTGTCGAGCAACTTGTCTTCAATGCCTATGCGTTCCGTTATTTGCGAAGCGGTATCCTTTGGGTAGCCTGGCACGATACGGTCAACCAACGTGCAATA
>CALABN010000068.1 GCA_937885735.1 uncultured Bacteroidota bacterium
GCTATACAGTTGGTCAAGTCTTTGCCGTAGTTCTTCAAGACGTTCAGGTTGGTTTTCAAGTTGTTGTACATCGTGCTCCAATTCTTGCGTCAGGTCTTTCATCTCAATGTTGACCGACTCCAGTCGTTGCAGGTATTCTCCTGATTTTGAAAAATAACGTTGTGTCTGCTGTATGGCCTGCCTTGTTTGTGCCAGCGCCGACAGCAGGTTTTGGTCGCTATCTTGCAGGATGTAGAGTGCCGAACCCAGATTTTGCTGAATGTCAACAACATTCGACAATGTCTGAAACTCGTCTTCCATTTCTTCCTGATTTGTCTTTTCAAGGCCGAATTCCGCCAATTGATTGTATTGGAATTGGTTGTAGTCGTAGTCGGTCGAGTTTTGGCGTGCTGAGTCTTTCAGTTCTTCAAGTTCAGCCTGCAGCCTTTTGTATTCGCTGTAGGTCAGTGAGTATTGTTTAAGGATGTCGAAATTCTTTGCAGCGGCGTCAACCACCTTCAGTTGAAATTGATTGCTGTTCAGTTCCAGGTTCTCGTGTTGCGAATGAATGTCAATCAGATACTTGCCCAAATCCTTCAAGTTGTTCAGGTTGACGGGCGTATCGTTGACAAAGGCGCGCGACTTGCCGTTTGGAAGCAGTTCACGTCTTATGATTGTCTCGTCCTGATAGTCGAGGTCGAGTTCTTCGAATATCTTTTCGAGTTTGTACGGCTTTACATTGAATGTGGCTTCAACTACGCATTTCTGTTCGGCATTGCCTATTGCCGATGTGTCGGCGCGGTTGCCGAGAGCGAGCATCAGTGCACCGAGCAGAATTGACTTTCCTGCGCCTGTTTCGCCAGTAAGTGTCGAGAATCCGTCGGTGAAATCGACAGTCAGTTCGTCAATCAGTGCATAGTTCCGTATGTGGATTTTCAGCAACATTTTCAGTCGTGGTTTGCGTCATATATGCAAGATGCTGAGATCCAGATTATTCCGCCAGTCAGTACGCCAAGTGCGCCGTCGCGCATACGTCGTTGGCTTATGGCCGATTGTGCGCCAAGCAGATAGTATTCGTTGTCAGACAGGTTCGGGTTGAGTTCCTTTAGTTTTTCGGCTGATTTTGTGGTGTTGCCGACAAGCAGAACGTATGTAAACGGTATTACGATTCCCAGCGACAGGCTTGCGTCGTTGTCGCCCATATTGATGTTGATAGGCGGAATGGCGGCTGCGGCGGCCACTGAGGCAATACCACCTGCGTAAAAGCCCCACGCGAACCCTTTGTTAAAGTCGGCTCTGCCATTAAGGTATTGGCGCATTTGCTCAACGGTCAGTTCGTCGTCGTGGGTTTCAGACGAGTAGAAGACTGTTTCGCCCGATTTCCCGTTGACGGAAAACACCTTGTCGATATGCTTGCTTTTTTGCTTGCCGTCTTCAAGTTGATAGTTGAGCAATGTGTCACCTTTTTCGGTAATGGCCACTTTGGCATTTGCCACTATCAGGCGCTTGCCTTTCATCAGCATAATTGTGTCTTGTGCGTTTAACAGGTTCGGGCCTGAAAAAAGCACAGCCATCAGTGCTAAAATCTTCAATTCCATATCAGTAGTGAATACTATTTTTCCGTTTTCAAATCTACAATCAACAAATGAAATTTGAAATATTGTAGTTGGTTAATTTTACGGGTATGATGGTGTTATCCACAATAAAACGCCATTGTGCTATTTATTTTATTTAATATCAATCATTTGGTGTAAGATGTAACACGCTTGCTGTAGTGGTGGTGCCGTTATCTCCTTGTTTAAAGTGGAATAGCTAATAATCAAATGTATTTTTTTTCAATGGTAAATACGGTGTGGCGTTTTATAGTTGTGCAAACGAATGATATATGTGACGTTTAGAGGAAGTAAATCACTGTTTATGTTGGTTTGCTGATATTGTATATGGCGCCTATGGATAAAAATCAACGATGCTGATTTGGCTTATTGTAAACAAGTTAATTGTTTGAATAAATGAGAAATTGAAAAAAAACAATTTTTGGCGTAGGGTAAAGCCCTCTTTGTTTGTTTTATAGTATGTAAGTCAATTCATTATTTTATTAACTTGATGTAATATGAAAAAAATAATTGCTTGTTTGTTGATGATTGTGTCCATTGAAGCACAAAATGTCTTTGCGACAAATCGCAATGAGTTTGGTGTCAGTTATGGTGTTCTAACCCACAATCAAGTGTCGGAAGCAGTGGCAACAGTGACAACCGCGGTATTCTCTTTAGGATATGCAACAAAGGTTGAGAATATGTATTTTTCGGGTTCGTTCAATGCACATTATGTTTTCCGACCTGTTAGATTCTTTGGCGTAGGAGCAGTTGCGAGTTATGAATTTGCTGATGGCGATATTGTTGGTCAAAAGATGAAATGTGGCACGGTCAAGAATTCTTATATGTCGATTATGCCAATGGTGACCTTCAACTGGTTCGATTTCAAGGTTGTGGGAATGTATTCGAAATTAGGTTTGAGTTACACCTATATTGATTCGAAGTACAACTATTTTGAGGAAATGTCCGACCAGATTGCATATACAGAAACCGAGAAAGACCATAGTGTATGGTTTCAGTTTACACCAGTCGCCGTTGAGGTTGGGTCGCCAGCAATTCGCGGTTTTGCCGAGTTCGGCTTTGGTTGCCAGGGATTTGTCAATTTGGGTCTCAAATACAAGTTTTGATTGACGCTTAAATATCAATCAGTGTTTTGACCTCAATTATTTTACTACATTTATGCCGTAATTTAAAAACAATCAGATTATGAAAAAGATTTTATTGAGTGGCCTTATGTTGTTGGCCTTGACATCTTCGCAAAATGCCTTTGCAGGTAAGCATCATGAGTTTGGATTCGGTTACGGACTAATTACGCACAACCAGGTTGCAGAATTCGCTTCTGACGTAAAGACTAATTTTGATGGTGCTACAAGTCTTAATGTGTCAAAAGACGTGTTTGAAGTTGACGATTTGGAGTTTTCGGGTTCATATAGTTTCCATTATGTATTTCACCCAATCAATTTTTTGGGCATTGGCCTGATTGGCAGTTACCAGACTTCTGAAGGTGATGTGGTTGCAGGTGGTGATCTTGACGATGTCTTTTCAAGTTTTGGATTCTCGTTCGGTGACCTTGACTTGCCTGTAGGTTCGGTCAAGAACAAGTACATTACCATTATGCCACAATTGTCGTTGAGTTGGTTCGATTTGAAGGTCTTCAGCATGTATTCCAAGTTCGCTATCGGCTATACTTTCCTTAAATCGGAGTACGACTATGTTGATGGCGGTTCTGTAAAAAATAGCGACAAGCGTTTCGCCTTGCAGATTTCGCCAATCTCGTTTGAGGCGGGAATTCCAGCCTTACGCTTGTTTGCCGAGTTTGGCTATGGCAATCAGGGAATTGTGAATATGGGTGTCAAACTCCGCCTGTAATTTATTGAAACTGAAACTTTGAAATGTTTGGCCTCAAGGACTAAAGTCTTTGGGGCTTTTTTTTGCCAGTTTCAGAAAATGTCGTTTTTGTCGTCGTCGGCTTCCTTGAAAATGTACTTTGGTAATAGGCTTCGGTAGCCGTCGTTCTTTATGCTGAAGCCAAAATCTATGATGTCGCAGTCGTCGTCAAGAAGATTGCACCCAAGTTCAGGGAAGTCGCGTTCCATTTGGCTGAAAATGGCATCTTCAATGGCTAAAAGCAACGTCACAATGTCATCTTTGCCATTTGTGAAAACCGACAGGTCGTGTGGTTCGAAAATGGTGCCGATTCTTATGTTCAGGTTTTCTGTCGATAAGATGTCGGACGACAGTTTCTGTATGGTGTCGGCAAGCGAACAGGTGGCAATGCCGAGATATACAGGCACTTCGGCAACGTCGGCATCTTCCGAAATCTTTTGCGATATGTAGAAAAGAACATATTGAGCGTCAATGTCGCTTGTCGCCAATTCATCAACCTTGATGGGTAGTGACCACCGCAGTGTCACATAGTGCAGGTGTTCGGTGTTCAGCATTGGCTAACTCTTGGCTTGAACGTCCTTCGCCTTCCTGCCAACCATTGTCAGGTAGACAAGGCAGACGGCGCCCACGATCAGGCAGAAACCGTTGGTGGTGGAGTGGCTGATTAGCGCGAATATCTTGCCGTCTTCAATGGCAATGCCGGAAAGCGCCAATGTCTCGTAAACCATAAAGTGCCACGGCCCGATGCCACCTTGAACGGGGGCCAGCATCGCCAGTCCGCCCATAATGAATGTCGTGAGTGCGGTGCCTAAAGTCAGGTTGCTTGTCGGCGCAAAGCAGAAGAATGTCACGTACGACATCATAAAGTAGGCCAAGTAGATGAACAGCGATTCGGATACGAAAATCCAGGGGTGTTCGAGTTTCGCTATCGATTTTATTCCGTCCCAAAACTTTATCACGATGCCGATTATTGGTTGCAGAAACCTGATGCCTGCCAGACGGTGGCGGTTTTTCCAGAAAAGGACAATTGCGCTAATGCCGATAACCGCCCCAATAATCCAAAACCACGGCGAGAACAGGAAATCAACCTTGTCCAGCATCCCTTCGTGTCCAGGAACCGCGAAAAATCCTTTTAGGAAATCGAGTTGGAAGAAGAACAGCACCACCGCAATTATTGCCAAAAGCAAGGTGTCGACCATACGCTCCATAACCACGGTTCCCAGCAACACGGCAAAAGGAATGTTGTCAGTCCGTGTCAGTACGGTACAGCGCACAACTTCACCGCCACGTGGAATGATGAGATTTGTGAAATACATTGCCATAACTGAGCAAAACGTGCGGAAAGTGTTGGCCTTGTGGCCAGCCGACTTTATGAGCATCTGCCAGCGCATTGCACGGCAAATGTGGCTCATAAGGCAGAGCGTCAGCGAAAGCGCAATCCACCACCAGTTTATGTTCGAAATCTGCTCTTTAAGTGTTTGTAGTTCAACTTCTTTGTATATGTAATAAAATACGGCGATTCCGATGCCGAGAAACAGCAGGTATTTGAGAATGTTCAATAGCCTTTTCACTTCCGCTTCCGCTTTTGGTTATTTTGCTCGCAAAGATATGCAAACGCGGGTTTATGAATTGCTTAATAACGATATAAATTTTAGTTTTGCGTTTCGTATTTTTTAAGGTGAGTTATGGTGAAATGGATTTTCGACCGTTTTGTGTCTTTGACGGCATTGGTGCTGTTGTCGCCTATTTTGTTGGCGTTGGCAGTCATTGTGCTTGTCGGCAATGGGTGGCCGATATTCTTTTACCAGGAGCGTATCGGCCAATATGGCAAGCCTTTCAGTATGATAAAGTTCAGGTCGATGCGCGGGAGCGAGACAAGTTCGGTGGCAACGTGCGAAAAGGAGAGAGTGACTTCTGTCGGGAGATTGCTCAGGCGCACAAAACTCGATGAGTTGCCTGAATTGTTCAATATTCTGAAGGGCGATATGAGTTTTGTAGGTCCGAGACCAGACGTGCCAGGATATGCCGACAAGTTGGAAGGTGACGACCGCAAAATGTTGGAAATGAAGCCAGGTTTGACAGGAGTTGCAACGCTGAAGTACCGAAACGAAGATGATTTGCTGTCGAGTCAGGCTAATCCTAAGGAATATAACGACAATGTCATTTGGCCAGACAAGGTAAGGCTTAATCTGATGTATCAGCAACGTCAGTCGTTCTGTCTCGACATTAAGATTCTGCTTTGTACGGCATTCGGCAAGGATATTGACGGGTTTGAGTGAATGGCATTTTTTTTGAATTACAGTTTTCCAATAATAATCATGATGCACAGAAGTTGCTGCTGTTTTTATCATCTTGTTAATAACAGATGGTTTTAATTCTTTAATCACAATTACTTCTGCAAGTTTTGCTGCAAGATTTTCAGGATTATTCTTTGGATATAAAGAACCGGTTTTTGTATCAACAATTTTATTTAATCCACCTGTTTTATGAGCAACTGGAATTGTACCAAAAACCTGACCAATAAAATCTTCTAATCCGCACGGTTCAAAAAAACTTGGAAGAACTATAAAA